>JAAKFC010000139.1 GCA_011065225.1 Chlamydiota bacterium | reverse complement strand
GTCGGCTTGCGATTTTCATCCAGAGCAACAAAGGTGAAATAAGCCGAAAAGATATGGCGCTGCTCTCTGGTGCGAAAATCTTCTGCCAGTACTTTTAACCCGATTTCCATTGAAGAATTCCAAGTGCGATTGACTGCTGCTTTTAAGACCAAAATATCTCCACTTGTGGCAGAAGCCCAAAAACGAACCGAATCAAGCCCTAGCGTCACACAGACTTTTCTTGAATGCCGCTTGGCCACAATCCCGCAGAGCCAATCGCCCAGTTCAAGTACCCTCCCACCAAAGAGTGTCCCTAAAACATTCAAGTCATTCGGAAAGACCAATGCTGTCTGATTGTCAATTGCCGAATCGCTAACTGGTTTTGCTTCCTCATCCATATTTTTCTATATATACCCAAACAACTTGAAAATCCAATTTTTTCCTGCCCTGGCAAAAAGATTTTTCAAGTTGTTTGGGTATACTCACCACCCCTTTCTTAAAAAGTTGTAAATTTTTATGAGGTGCGATAAAAGAAAAAATTGGAATACAACAAGGAGTGATCATTATGAGAAAAATGGACCATGGATTATGGCTGAGAATCGGCTTTGGAATTTTCTTGGTAATTTGGGGGCTTGACCGTGTTATAAGAGCAAAGCTATGGGCGAGTGACTCCTTGATGGGTCATTTTTATGGCAGTATCGGTTTAATGACTGGTTTTGTCATAGCATTAGGTATCGTCCAGTTGCTCATTGCATTATCTTTTTTCACCAATTATCAAGTCCGGTGCACCTCTCTTATTTTATTTGCGATGTTGATTATAAGTACTTTTGTGACTATCGTCCCGCTGTTTACTTATTTGTTTAAAGGTGGAAATCCTATACCTGCCATCCTTTTTTCTGACCATTTTCCATTGCTGGCAGGTGCTTGGGCTATATATGCTCATTCGAAGAAATCATCTACGCCTAAACGAAAGAGAAAATAAAAAAAGAGGGTGGCAGATGCCACCCCTATCAACAACAAGGAGGAAGTTGAATAATTTATTAGCGTTTAGAGAACTGGAACTTCTTGCGAGCGCCAGCAAGTCCGTATTTCTTCCGCTCGCGCTTGCGAGGGTCACGAGTGAGGAAGCCCACTTCTTTTAAGTCATGCCTTTTTGTCCCGTCTTCTTTAACGAGGGCGCGTGAGATGCCGAGGCGAGAGGCAATCATTTGCCCTTGGATGCCGCCTCCTTTCACACGGATAATGATATCGTAGTTCCCAAGGAGATCAAATTTTGCCAGAGGAGAAAGAATGATTTCTCTCTGTAATTGGAGGGTAAAATATTCTTCGAATTTTCTTCCATTGACGTCTATTTTTCCCGAGCCATTGGGGCGGAGTCTTATTGATGATACAGATGTCTTGCGTCTTCCAATTCCAATAAATTCTTTCATATCTTTTTATACCGTTACGGGGATAGGTTGCTGCGCCTGTAGGTCATGCTCAGATCCTGCAAAAATGCGCAATTTTTTCATTTGTTGCTTTCCAAGACGACTATTGGGCATCATGCCCTTCACGGCCTGGCGGATGATGAAGTCGGGCTTGCGAGCTTTCATCACGCGAAAAGGAGTCTCACGCAAGCCTCCCATAGCGCCTGTGTAATGGCGATAAATTTTTTGAGCTTCTTTTGCCCCTGTCACTTCAATTTTTTCAGCGTTGATGATGATGACGCCATCACCACAATCGACATGAGGAGTGAAGGTGGGCTTATGCTTGCCACGTAAAATTTTTGCTATTTCAGTAGCAAATCGCCCCAGTGTCTTGCCAGACGCATCGAAAAGGAGCCACTTACGCTGAGCTAGGGCCTCTTCTTTTGTCAAAAGTGTAGAATTTTGTTGCTTTGATTTTTTCATTCTCAAACTCAATATAAGTAGTGGGCGTAAGGATATACGATTTCTTCTATTTTTGCCAACTCATTTGTAGAGCCTTGAAAAAGAACTTTAGGATAGGTAAGCTTTCTTCTTCCGGAGTTTGTTATGCGTAAATTAAAGACTTTTTTTATTCGAACCTACGGCTGCCAAATGAATGAGCTCGACTCTGAAATCATGGTCGGTGCCCTAGAAAAACGAGGGCTTAAAAGAGTCCGTGAGGAGGAAGATGCCGATCTTCTGCTCTTCAATACTTGTTCGATCCGCGATCTGGCTGAGCGAAAGGTCATGGGGAAAATTGGACAATTGGGGCGAAGCCCTAAGAAACGCTCCATTATTGGTGTTACGGGTTGTATGGCCAATGCAAAAAAGGATCGAATCTTTCGGAAGCTGCCTCATGTCGATTTCGTCCTAGGGACAAATAATATTTCTGATCTCGATGCTGTCCTCGATGAAGTGCTTGAAACAGGTAAGCAAACTTTTAAAACAGATCATCATTTCGAAGAAAATATCAATTATTTTGATGCAGTGCGAGACGATCCTGTGAAAGCTTTCGTCTCGATCATCCGTGGCTGTGACAAATACTGCACCTATTGCGTGGTCCCCTACACGCGTGGGAAAGAGGTCTCGCGACCTCCTGAAGACATTAAGCAAGAATGCCAAAGACTCGCTGCGAAGGGTTATAAAGAGATCACCCTTTTGGGGCAAAATGTCAACAGTTATGGGAATGATAAGCCCGAGTGGAATGAAAGGTTCCATGATCTTTTGTATCGGTTGGACAAAATTGATGGAATCGAAAGGATCCGCTTTATGACTTCGCATCCATGCGACATCACAGTTGAGCTCATGCAAGCGATCGCAGGTCTCCCCTCTCTTTGTGAATTTGTACACTTCCCGATCCAAGCGGGTTCCAGCCGCATTTTACGCAAGATGAACAGGCGCTATACACTGGAAGAGTATCTCGAAAAGGTTGAAATGCTCCGCAAGATTGTTCCAGATGTTGCTCTTGGAACAGATATCATTGTAGGTTTTCCAACGGAAACAAAAGAAGAGTTCCAGATGACCTACGACATCTTCAAACAAATACGCTATAGCGTTGCGTTTCTTTTTACCTATAGTGCGCGCAAAGGCACACCTGCCTATCGTTGGAAAGATGATATTTCCGAAGAGGTCAAAAGTGAGCGTTTACAAAGGCTCATGGAGCTTCACAATGCAATCAGTGGCGAAGAGATGCAAAATCAAATCGGCAAAGAAGTGGAAGTGCTCGTTGAAAGTCGCAACAAATCTGGTCAACTCAAAGGGCGAACTCGCTGCTGGAAAAAAGTCATTTTTTCCGGTGGAGACGACTTAATTGGAACGTTGCAAAAGATAAAAATCACCGGCTGCAACCATCAGACTTTGCTTGGAGAGCTTGTAACCCCCCAAGCTTTACGCCTTGCTTAATTTTTGACGAGTTTTCCAATCACAAGGCCGCCAAGGAACCAGCCAATCACAAGGTCAAACATTTCTAAAATGGCCCACCCTGTTGGGAAATGCCACCAGTTCCATGCGGGAACTGTTCCCAAAATGGCTACGATGATACCCACAATGGTGACAAACCAGACTCTCCTCCAATATTTCATCGCTTTCGTTTTCAATAGGAGAAAGGTGATGAATGCTGCACCAATGATTTGGGTAATCACTCCACAGATCATATTGCGGGTCATATTGGTATAGTCTACCCCTCTGCGGATATTCACAAAAATGAATGGAATATTGGCAGTTTCTTTTTTTTCGATTTGGTCCCAAGAGGGAATGACATAAATGCCATCATGGGGGGCATAACGAGTGATGCATGAAGTGACTTCCGATTCATCAGCAAAATTATTCATGCTTGCTTTGTGCATGGGAAGGATCATCCATGAAATCATCGTCCATAAAAAAACGATAACACCCCCGACAATGGAGCATCGAATCATTGGTTTCCACATAGGTATTCTCCAGTTTGAGTTAGAAAAGATATTTTATATACTGAATATAGTGCTTTCTTTTCAAGCTTGTCTTTTGGTTGACATGCTATGATATGCTTTATCGATCACCAAAGGCAAAAATGAGACTTTTAATAGGAGAAATTAATTTATGACTCGAAAAAGAAAACCTACTCACCCAGGAAAGATTCTTGATGAGCTTTATGTTAAGCCTCTCGACCTTAATCTGCAAAAGCTTGCTGATAGGTTATGTATTGCCCGAAATACATTATTTAAGATTAGGTCTGGTAGAGCAAGTATTACTCCTACCTTAGCTATCTTTTTAGCAAAAGCATTTGATACGACTCCCCAGCTTTGGCTGAACTTGCAACAAACATATGATTTATGGGTCGAAGAAAATGAATA
>JAAKFC010000138.1 GCA_011065225.1 Chlamydiota bacterium | reverse complement strand
ATTATTAGTTTTTTGTAGTTCTGGTTGCTCGTTATTCCAATCAATTACTTCTCTTAAGAAATCAACAAATTTTCCTTTCTTTCTCTGATCTTTGCTGACCGCAACAGTATATGCATCATCATCGGGAAAGACAATTGCTTTGTACCCTCCCAGCTGTAGAACTGCATTCATCCAAGGGCGTGCAACCCGTCCATTTGCATCACCAAATGGATGGATATTTCCGAGCTGCTGGTGGACCCAAGCTGCTGCTTCGACTGCGTCTTTTGTGCCTTTTCTCACCCCATCCCCGATCCTTTTGAATTTTGTTGCGAAGTTAAGCATCTTTGTTTCAATCTTCTCAGGAGCAGGAGGTAAATATCCTAAAAATTTCAAAGCTTTTTTCTCTTGAAATGTTAGAACTTCGTAGACAGCATTGCCATGCTTTCTCATTTTATTCCGAATCTGGTCAATCGTTTGAATATCTCTATTTTTTGCGCCATTTTTCCTCATGATTGCATAAACTGTTTCAACTGTTTCATCATCTCTATCTTCCGTGACAAAGGAAAACCCGGTGCGAAATTTGCCGGGAGTTAATTGTTCTTTGGGATCGGGAAGCCCTTCAACTATCATTTTATGGGTTTTTTTAATTTCTTCTACAATAGCTTCTGGGGATTGATCAAAAAACTGTGGGTTTTGCAAAAAGTTTTTCTCTAAATAACGAAGAACCATTTTATGATTCTCTAATTTTTGTGGATTTGTCCCAAAATTGATTTGAAAAATACCAGTATTTGCATCTGTTACTTGAACAAAAGCCCCTTTTTCACTTTCAGTCTTGGTACTTGCCAAAAGGTCTTCATAAGTTTGAGGGGCTTGTTCGGCAAAGTTTTCTTCTACATATTCAGAAAACCATTCACAGTCAGAAAGCCTTGGGAAATCAGTATCAATTTTGCAGTATCGATTTCCTCTCACATTCGACACAAATTCTGCATGAAAAACTCGGTCATACCAAGGGGGAAATTTTGTTATAGTATTATTTTCCACCCTTCCTTGAAGGGAACAAATACCATTCTGATCACAATTCCCCATTGAGGCAGTACCAGAAACAGAAATCATCAAAAACCCAAAAAAGACGACTATGGCTTTATTTATCGTTTGTTTAGATGGAATCCATTGCCTTAGATTTATATTAGGAATGAAAGTAGTTAAATTAATATTATTAATCATGAAAACGATTATACTAAATTAAGGAATAATTATCAAATGATTTTATCGCAAATACCAGATAGTTTTTTAGAGCTAAGCCTAAGAGCAGCAGCAATTTGCTTTGGATTGCCATCAATGGCTAGAGAGTGTTTTGCCCGCGTGACTGCCGTGTAGAGTATTTCTTTTCCAAAGCTTTCAGAACCATCTGGCACGAGGAAAAGCACATCATCATATTCACTTCCTTGGCTTTTGTGAACTGATATGCAATAGGCATATTCATAAGCGGGAAGTTCATGCAAATGGAATTGCTGGTCTCCAAAGATAGCGGTATCGCCTTTGAGTATGCCGGTTTCTCCATTTGAAAGACCAGTGCGCCGATCATTGCGTGTGATCATAATGGGAAACTCCTCTGCAGTAGATTGTAATTTTTCAAAGAGAAAGCGATTGAGCACATCCACTCCAAGGGGGCCTTTGCGCAATGTAGAAAGAATGCGAAAGTTGGAAAAATCTTTCTCTTTTACGTACTGCCAGAATTTTTGATAGATCTTTTCTAGATTGCCTTCACTAAAACCAAGGTCAATGGTGCGCATGTCTTCGACTTTGTCATGCAAGATAGCGATCGCAAGATCGAGGATTTCTTTGCGATCAGAACGGAAGCATTTGGAAAGGGTTGTGGTAGGGATTTTTTTCGAATCGATTAGATCTGCAAAAACACTCCCTCCTTCAACTGCTGGAAGTTGATGCACATCTCCTATCAAAACGAGAGAAGTTTCTGGACCAATTGCAGAAAGAAGGCGGGCAAAAACAAAGGGATCGATCATAGTACATTCGTCTACAATTACGAGTTTAGCATCCAATGTTTCTCCTAGAAGGAGCGAATGAAGCGTTCCTCCTTTTGCGGGATACTTTAGTTTAGCTATTAAATGTGCTGCTGCTTTCCCCGTTGGTGCGGCAACAATTGTAGAAGTGTCAAAAGCTTTGACAATTTGGGTGGCGGTGTAGGTTTTTCCTGTTCCTGGCCCTCCTGTAACAAGGGAAAGGGGATGCATCAGGGCATTTTCTACGGCTTTTTCTTGTTCTGTTTTTGCAAAAGAGGTTATGTCTTTGGGGGGAAGTTGAAGGAGTCGCTTGACCTCAGCCACAATTTGGTCTTCTATTTCTGCATATTTAGGAAGATAATGACGTCCTTCAGGGAGTAGAGCGGAAAGAGCAGGATCATCGATAATGGTTTTTTCTAAACAGAGATGTCCCTCGCGTGCTGCAGCAAGAAGGGCAGCATGCAGGGCAAGCTCTTTTTCATCTCCACTTTGCACTTGCAATTCGGCATACGCAACATCAATTGCAAGAAGGACGTTGCGATCAATAAAGCTCTGCAATTTGGAAAAAGGCTTTTGCCCAAACATTTTTTTCTTAGCGATTCCCAAAATGCACCACCTTTTTTCCTCTTAGGAAAATGTAAAAACTCCCGCCAAATTGAGGGTTAATGTAAAGCCGCTTTACATAGCGCTGCACAGCTTCGTTATACAATTTCGCTTGCAAGTAGTAATCATGCTCCTGCATGGCTTGATGCAATTTCTTTTCTGTATAATGTGCATCGCTTGGGCCTAGCCAATTGGTTTTCCAATCGAGTATGTAGAAGATATCTCCTTTTTTGAAGACGAGATCCACAAAGCCTTTGATCCATTGATTTTTTTGGGGAAAGAGAAATTCCATTTCTTGGAAATACTCATCATCCTTGAGCTCTGAAAGAGAAAAATGATCGAAAACTGGCATTTGAAGAGTGGTATTTGCCATGTCGGCAATCACTTTTTCCCATCCTTCTAAATGGGTGCCTGTGAGTGTTTCACAAACGACTTGTTCAATGGGAATGGACCGATCTTGAAAATGGTTTTCGAAGATGGTGTGGATCACTGTTCCCGTTTCAGCACCGAGAGGAAGAGTATGCATGCTTTTTTGGGAAAGATCCTGCAATTGAAATTCTTCTGAGAGGAAAGAAGTAGTATGCGTCTTTGCCAAGGAAGAAAAAGAGGTGAGTATTTCAATGGGAAAAGTAAGTTTTACTTCCTCAGGTGGTTTGGAAGGGATTTTTTCTTGTTTTGCTTGATATTTTTGTAGGGAAATTTCTTCGATCCAATGGATGGGAACATCGATGTTTTGGAAAAAATGTTCGATTGGTGATAAGGGCAATTTCTTTGAGGTATCAAACAGGCGGGGAATGTACAGTTTTTCTCTTGCACGAGTAAAGGCAACATAGAGTTGCCGCATTTTTTCTGCTTCTTTTTCAGCATCTGGCTTTTCTATAGTATGGCGCGAAGCCATGTCGAGTGCAAAAACCACTTCGAATTCAAGGCCTTTGCTGGCAAAAGTGGTCATGATGGCCACTTTGTCTTCTCCTTCTTCTCCACGAAGTGCAAGCCTGGCATCCATTTCGGGACTCATTTGTTTGCACTGCTCTAAAAGATGCAAGAGCTCGAAAAGATCAGCTTTATACGATTGCATCAAAAGTTCTGCAGTTTGGCTGAGCTCGAGAAATAGGGAAGTATCTCCATGAAAGTGGTGTGTAAGAAAATACGCGAAGGTAGGGGCAAAACCTTTCTCTTTAAAAAGATCACGCAATGTATAGAAAGGGTTTTCCCCATCTTCCATCAAAGGCCCTTTTAGCACCGCTCGAACATGGGAATCATTTTCAGGATGGGCGATGGCTTTGAGAAGCATTTCCATGGCAACAAATCCGCGCGTTTCGGCCAAATGCAAAGTCCGTTTAATGGAAGAGGGGATTTTATAATGATTGAAAAAAAGTTGGAGCCGTTGCGCCTGAAAGCGATCTTTGATAAGAACAGCAAAATCAGAAAAAGTGCATTGTTTTTCGAGGCGCAAGATTTCACTTGCGATATAGGGAAAGAGTTTTTCCTCTTCCATTATTTTGGTGGGCCAATTCCGCTCTCGCCCTGGGGTCGCTTGCACGCCAAAATAGGTGATGGGTTCTTCATTGAGTTTGTTTTCCTCTCTTCCAGCATGCACAGGATGATAGGAAAGAGCGCCTGGAAGAGAAGGCAAAGCAATCCACTCGGGATCTTTCGTAAAGAGGACA
>JAAKFC010000137.1 GCA_011065225.1 Chlamydiota bacterium | reverse complement strand
ATTGCTTCAGTCAGTGGAATGAATTTTCAGACACCCTCTTACGTTTACCAATCAGCAGTATTGCAAGCATGCCGATAAAAATCCAGCCCATCAAATAGAAGCAGTCATTGAAGCCGAGCATGGCGCCTTGATTTGTGGCCATGTCATTGATAACAGCTTGGCTCCTTTCTCCTGTGATGCCAAGCCCATTGAGCTGAGCATAGATGTCATCGACAGGTTGTCGATTGGGAAGAATCGTGGCTACTTGATTGGCATGGTGAAAGGCAGACCGCCGGATCCAAAGTGTTGTGAAGACAGAAGTTCCCACCCCACCCATCATAGCGCGAACAAAGTGGAACATCCCAGTTGATGTGGGAAGCTTTTCCATCGGAACATCGCGCACAGAAAGATGGAAGAGAGGCACGATGAAAAAGAGCAACCCGCAACCGAATAGAAAACGAGAAAATACAATGTGCCACAAATCGACATTGGTTGTGAAATAAGCCCCATCAAAAGAAGAAAGAGCAAATAAAAGGATGCTGATGCCAAGGGGAATAATCGCACCTATCTTGGAAACCATTTTACCCATGAGATTGGAAAAGAGCGCTGGCATAAGGCCTATAGGTGCAACGGCAATTCCCGCCCAGATAGGTGTGTAGCCCATGTATTCTTGTAGCCATAGGGGGACGAGAATAACACCGCCAAAATAGATCGCATACATGGTGGCAATATAGAGAACAGAAACAGTAAAGCTTGGAATTTTAAATAGACGCAAATCAAGTATGGGATTTTTACCTATAAGCTGCCAGACAATCAAATAGACAAAACAGATAGTGGAAATAATGGCGCACGTACTAATGAGAGGGGAGTGGAGCCAGTCATATTGTTCTCCTTTGTCGAGTAAGAATTGAAGACAAGTAACACCAATTGCTAAAAGAATAAGGCCCATCCAATCAGTAGGCATTTTTTCTTTTGCTGTTTCAAAAGGTTTGAGAAGCATTTGGATGATGAACGCAGCAAAAAGGCCAATGGGAATATTGATGAAAAAGATCCAAGACCAGTGAATGTCATAAGAGATATAGCCTCCCAAAACAGGCCCTACGATGGGAGCGACAACCACGACAGTACTCCAAAAAGCTAGGGCTTTATTTTTTTTCTCAGGTGGAAAAATCATCATAGTGAGCGATTGTGAAGTAGGAACAAGAGGACCTGCTGCAAGCCCTTGCACAAAGCGGGCAATCACAAGCATGGTAAGATTGCGCGAAATCCCACACACCCAAGAAAGAGCAATAAATCCAAGAAGAGAGAGAACAGTGAGTCGAACAAGACCGACACGTTTAGTAAGCCAGCCACTGATGGGAAGGCTAATGGCACTTCCCACAGCAAAAGAAGTGATCACATAGGTCCCCTGATTCGTACTGACAGCTAAATCACCAGCAATGTAGGGAATCGAAATATTAGCAATGGAATAATCCAAAACAATCAAAAAGGTCGCAAGAGAAAGAGCGAGCATTGCCAGGAAAAGCCTACTACCTTTGAGATGCTTGCTTTCTTCCATCGTCCTCCTCATCGAAAGAGAAAGTCTTATTTTCTTCTATGATTTTTTTGATCATGGCATCTGCACCCTCATCCTGATTATCGAAGATATCAGTAGTATAGAGCGCACCTGGTGGTGGTGGTTTGGGGATCATTTTTCCGCTAGTGTCATGAATATCGACAGTCACATCCATTGAAAGTCCAAGGCGTAGAGGGAAACGCTTAAGCTCGCTTGGCTCTAGCTTGATCCGCACAGGCAGGCGCTGCACAATTTTGATCCAGTTGCCCGTCGCATTTTGAGGGGGAAGAACAGACATCACACTTCCGGTAGCAGCTGCAATGCCTATCACCACGCCGTGATAGATCATATCGCCCCCATAGATATCCGATTTGAGATTAACCGGTTGGCCGATCCTAATCTTTTTTAGCTGTACCTCTTTGAAATTGGCATCGACCCAAATCTGATCGAGTGGAACGATCATCATCAAAGGCGTATCGGGGGAGATAGATTCACCCACCTGGGCTTTTTTCATGGCGACCATCCCATGAACAGGGGAGAGAATCGTGCAGCGAACAAAATTGACAAGGGCCTCGCGCAAATCATCCTTTGCCTTTTCGATAAGAGGATGCGTCTCTATCGTCGTATTTTCTACGAGGGCCTGCGCTCCCCGCAAAGAGTATTGCACAGAAAGCAAATTTGCAAAGGCTTCGATGAAAAAAGCCTCTGAATGCTGAAATTCTTCCTTAGAAACCCCGCCCGATTTGACGAGTGCTTTGCGGTGTTTATAATCCTGTCCTGCTTTGGCAAAAGCAGCTTTATTAGCCTCTACATCCGCTTTTAGCATGCTGACATTTTCAAACATCTGCGTCACATTGCGCACCATTTCAGCAAGAGTATTTTTCGTATTTTCAAGAACCATTTTCCGGTCTATAGTGTTGAGCTCAACAAGAATGCGCCCTTCCTCGACCACTTCCGTGTCATCCACAGTCACCGATATGATATGTCCAGAGATCTGAGGAGTGACGATCACTTGGTTGCCATGGACATAGGCATCATTTGTCGATTCTTCAAATCGCCAGACAAAAAGCCAATAGAAAAATCCTGCTATTCCAATACCGAGAAAAACCGCTGTGATAATCCACAGAAGCCTTTTTCTTTTTTTGTGTTTTGGGAGGTCATCTTCTTCAGTCAAACGGCATTTCCTCCGTGCAATAACCCCCACCCAGTGCTTTGATCAATTGGATTGCGGCAAGCACTCGTTTATACTGGAACTTGATTTTCATAAATTCCTGCTGCAAAACAGCATCTTGTGTCTCCAAAAGATCAAGTAAATTAGAAACAGCATTTTTGTAGCGCAGCGCCATGATTTTGCGGTTTTGGATCTTGTTGGCGACGATCCGCTCTTCTACTTGGAGTTTTTCACTTGTGATCTTCAAAGTGATTACCTGATCGGAGACCTCTTTGACAGCTCTTAGAACTGCATCATTATAGGCATAGATAAGCTCATCAAATTCCGCTTGCTTTTCCCGTAAATTTGCCTTCAGTCTGCCCGCTGTAAAAATCGGAAGATGAATCGCAGGCTTGAGCGATGCAGTCCGACTTTCCCAGCGAAACAACTTGCTAAAAAAGACACTATCCAGACCCGCAAGCCCATACAAATCGACGCGGGGATAAAACTCTGCTTTAGCCGCACCCACAAGATGGGCTCCACTTTCGACTCGCCAAATATAGGCCATCAGATCAGGACGCCTCCCGAGCAAATTAGACGAAATATTTGTAGGCAGAGGAAAATCAAAGCGAGGTGCAGAAGAAAGTTTTTCCACCTCCTCATAGGCATCAGGTCCTTGTCCAATCAAAAGATTGAGCATATTCTTGATCAGCTCGATCTTCTGTTTCGCCATCAAGATATTCTTGTTGATGATGAAGAGTTGTTCTTCGGCATCGAGGCGCTGACTCGTGTCGTCGAGGGCATTATTCTGGCGCATCTGAGTGAGCTGAAAAAGCTTTGTGAGAATTTTCCGTTCTTCCTTGAGAACCACAAGCTTTTGCAGATTCGCCTGCAACTTGAAATAAACTACTGCTACAGAAGAGCTTAAGGCGAGAATAGCATTTTGCCTTTCTGCTTCCATCGCCTTGGCAATCCCGAGTGCTGCCCTATAGGTATTGCGATTCTTGCTCCAGAAATCAAACTCATAGGTGAAATCCAGATCAATCTCATATTCGGAGATATTTCCAGGAACCACAGGGGTAAAAGCTCGAAAAAAGTCATTTTTGCCCAAATATTGCCAATCGAGATCTGCGCTAAAGCCAATAGTTGGAAAGAGATGCGATTTTTTGATTTTAGCTGCAGCTTCTGCCCCTTCGACCCTTGCTTTGACCATTTGCATCGTTGGATTGCAAGATAGGGCCGTGCAGATGAGATGAGAAAGCTGCGGATCCTCGAACATCTCCCACCAGTCGCCATCTGGAAAATCCCCCTCATAGAAATTATTGTCTTCGAGGGCCGTTTGGGTTGTATATTCGAGACAGGGAGTGGGCATCATCTTGCAGCAGGCTTCATCGGTAGGTATTTTGATGCAGCCGGCTGCTAAAATTAGAGACAAAAGGATCCCAAAGAGAGCTCTTCTCATAGCCCCTAGATAATTAAAAAATTTATTTACATAAAGGAATTTCAATAAGTCGCTATTTCTAAGCAACTTAAAATTCTTAATAAAATATTTACAATATATTAATAATTATGTTATAATAGTTATTATTAATAACACTTAAAAAGGAGTTAA
>JAAKFC010000136.1 GCA_011065225.1 Chlamydiota bacterium | reverse complement strand
ATATGCATACGGGCCGAGAGCTTCTCTTTCTTGACATGGAGATACGAAAAGAAATTTCCAAGTCCATTCACAGGGGAAAGCTCACAGTTAAAATCTCTCTTGCCAAAAGCAAACAGACAATAGCTTCTCTTTCTCTTCTCAAAAAGCTAAAAAGCCAGTTTGCCAAAATGGCAAAAGAATTGCGTCTCTCGTCTGATGAGATCACGCTTCCCTTTTTACTGCTGCAGCTCGATCGGGTTTCCCTTGAAGAAGAACTAGGCCCAAAAATTCAAGCGGAACTCAAAAAAACACTTCAGAAAGCCTTGCAAGACCTTCTCAAGATGAAACAAACCGAGGGTCGCGCGCTATCTGCAGACATTTCCAAACGGCTCAAAACACTCTCGACGAACATCACCGCCATCGAAAAGGAAAGTAGTAAAAGCCCAGAAAAATACAGAAAAAAACTAACCGATCGCCTCAATCAGATTTTTGAGGGATCGGAGGTTGATGAACGAGTGCTAAAAGAAATCGCATTCTTTGCTGAAAAAATCGATGTCACAGAAGAAATCATAAGACTCAAGTCGCATTTGAAGCAAATGGCCGATCTTTTAAGCTCCAAAGAGGAGAGCATGGGAAGAACGCTTGATTTTCTGACGCAAGAAATGCTCCGAGAGATCAATACGATTGCATCGAAATCGGCGTCGCTAAGCGTGACAAAAAAGACAATTGCCTCTAAGGCAGAGCTAGAAAAGATACGGGAACAAGTGCAGAATATAGAGTGATGGAAAAAATTCTTGGAAACCTCCAAAAAGGGCTAGTCTTTGTGATTAGCGCACCCGCAGGGACTGGCAAAACGACGCTAGCGCGGATGATCATTGATGAATTTCCTTGTGTCACAGAAAGCATTTCTTGCACGACACGTCCCCTTCGTAAAGGAGAAATGAAAGATGTGGATTACCACTACATACCAAAAGAGGAGTTTACAGCAAAAATTGATGCCGGGGAGTTTTTGGAATATGCCGAAGTCTTTGGCCAATACTACGGTACATTAAAGTTCACCGTCGAAAAGAAATTGCGAGAGAAAGAACATGTGATTCTCGTGATCGATACACAAGGGGCTATGCTTTTGCACGAGCAGAACTACCCAGCCGTTTTCATTTTCATTCAACCCCCATCTATGGGAGAGCTCCGCTCTAGACTCTTTAATCGAAAGACGGAAGAAGAAGAGCATATTGAAGAAAGGCTCAAGTGGGCTGAACATGAGATAGAGATGGCAAAAAAATATGATTACATTATCACCAATGATAATTTGCATCGCGCATATGAAATTTTGCGCAGTATTTTTATAGCTGAAGAACACAAAACGGAGAGATACAATGGCAGAAGCTTTGACAAATGAAGCTCTCAAAGGGATTTGCGAGAACAATTTTGAACTCGCCCATTTTGCGATTGAACTGGCTCGGTACTACATTAGATCGGGCAGAGAGACGCATATTAATGACATCATTCGCGACATCAAAAAGCACCCCGATCCAAAATACATCAATGAGCTAAAAGAGATCGACGAAATCGAGCGCAGAGCGCAAGAACATAACGCCGCTGCTGCCGCAAATGAGTAAAGAAAAAATCCTCATCACATCGGGCCTTCCTTATGCCAATGGCCCCTTGCATTTTGGGCATATTGCCGGAGCTTATCTCCCTGGAGATTGCTATGCCCGTTTTCAAAGACTGATGGGAAGAGATGTGCTCTACATTTGCGGCTCCGATGAGTTTGGAGTTCCCATCACCATCAATGCCGAGATTGCTGGGCGCACTCCTAAGGAGCATGTCGATATCTTTCATGCGATCAACAAAGCCTTTTTTGAAAAGCTTGCAATTTCGTTTGATCATTATTCTCGCACTACATGGCCGGGACATATCGAGACAGTGCAACAATACTTCAAGGATCTCCTCGCAAATGGCTTTATCGAAGAAAAGGTGACCGATCAACTCTACTCAGAAAAAGACAAACGCTTTTTAGCCGATCGCTATATCGTGGGGACCTGTCCTAAATGCGGTTTTGATAAGGCGCGTGGTGATGAGTGCCAAAAGTGTGGGGCTAGTTACGAGGCGGCTGACCTTAAAAACCCTCGCTCAAAAATTTCAGACTCACCACTCATCTTAAAGCCAACCAAGCACTGGTTCCTTCTTTTTGACAAATTCAAAGAGAGGCTCGCCAAATGGATCGAAGAAAAACATTGGAAGTCCAATGTTATGAACTTTGCCAAAGGCTATATCGATGAGCTTCGCCCTCGTGCAATCACGCGCGATTCGCAGTGGGGAATCTCTATCCCACTTGAAGGTACAGAAGGAAAAGTTTTTTACGTTTGGTTTGATGCGCCGATTGGATACATTTCCGCTTCTCGTGAGTGGGCGGAAAAAATCGGCGAAAAAGATGCTTGGAAAACCTTTTGGTGTGATCCAGAAACCAAACTCGTTCATTTCATCGGTAAGGATAACATCCCTTTTCATGCCGTCTTTTTTCCAGCAATGACGATGGGGCAAAACGAGCCCTATAAACTTGTTGATGAAGTACCCGCCAATGAATTCCTCAACTTAGAAGGAAGACAATTTAGCAAATCCGAAGGATGGACAATCGATTTTGAGCGATTTTTCTTGGAATTTACCCCCGATCAAATCCGCTATTACCTTGCAGCAAATGCTCCTGAGACACAAGATTCCGAATTCACCTGGAAAGATTTTCAAATGCGCTGCAATGCCGAGCTTCTCGGCAAATATGGGAATTTAGCAAATCGAATCCTTGTTTTTGCTCAGAAGCATTGCCATGGTGCGATGCCAAAATTGATTGATCTTTCCAAAGAAGATAAAGATTTTCTGGCCAAAATCGTTGCCATTACAGAAGAAATCAAAGAGTCCTATAACACCTTTCACTTGCGCAGAGCAGCCAAGGGGATCATGGAATTGGCATCAGCTGGCAACGTTTATTTCGATGCAAAAAAGCCATGGGTTCTTGCCAAAGATCCAAGTGGCCGCCAAGAAATGGAGAACACCATTGGCTGCTGCCTTGAATGCCTAAAAGCTCTTGCACTTGTCTCATCACCCATCATTTGCGCAAGTGCACAAAAACTCTGGCAGCTCATTGGCTATGAGACCGAGCTCGCCAAACAAAATTGGAGTCAGATCATGGATGAAAAAATCGCCCCAAAAACAAAATTCCAAGAGCCTGAGCCCCTCTTCAAAAAAGTCGAAGACACATTGATCCAAAAAGAAGAGGAAGAGCTAAAGAAAGTGCTGAGCAAAGTAGAAGGCAATGTGGAGCCTCCCAAAGAAGAGATCACATTTGACACCTTCCAAAAAATCGATTTACGTGTCGGGCAAATTCTTTCTGTTGAGACCATACCCAAAAGCAAAAGACTCCTCAAACTCACAGTAGATCTCGGCTTTGCCAAGCGGACCATTGTTTCCGGGATTTCCCAATTTTACGAAGACCCTCAGGTACTAGTTGGTAAAAAAGTGGTTGTCGTCGCCAATCTCAAAACTGCCAAAATCATGGGTGTCGAGAGCCAAGGAATGGTTATTGTGGCGGGGCTGGAAAAAGGGATAGAGATGCTCCATCTTGAAGAGGCCCAGCCTGGTGACCGTGTGACATAGAAAACTCTCGGATCTTGTGCATAAGAGGGCATTTACAAATTCATTCCACCGATTCTAGAAGTGATCTTTTCCCCTATGAGAACCTTCTTCGACCTGCACAAGCTCACATGAGCTTGCTCCGGCCTCCAGAAGGCTCTCCTAGGGAAAAATCTCTGCTTCTATCGGCGAAAGCAATTTGTAAATGCCCTCTAAGCCCCGTATGGCGTTTTTGCACTTCTTCCGTATTCACAGCAATGGCAATGGCCTTTTTCGTTCCCACTAAGATTACCCGCCTTTTTCCCCGAGTGATGCCCGTGTAGAGCAAATTGCGATGCAAAAGCTTGAAATGTGTCGTATGCATCGGGATAATCACGCAAGGGCATTCGCTTCCCTGGTACTTATGAATCGAAACCGCATAAGCAAGCACAAGCTCATCGAGCTCACCAAATTCATAAGGAACACTTTTCCTGTAGAAATTGACCTTTAGCACTTGATCGACTAGATCAATCTCAGTGATATAGCCGACATCCCCATTGAAAACCTCTTTCTGGTAGTTGTTGCGGATTTGCATCACCTTGTCGCCCTTATGGAAACGTTTTCCCATCCGCATCAAAGGCTGTCCGCTGGGGTTGAGAAGATCTTGCATCACTTGGTTGAGATTTTCCGTTCCAATGATCCCTCGTTTCAT
>JAAKFC010000135.1 GCA_011065225.1 Chlamydiota bacterium | reverse complement strand
TTCTTCCTTAATGTTGGACCGTCAAGCCAACAAAGAAGATACAACATCGTCATTTTTTCACTGAATCCAAAGGCCAAGCCTTCCTGAGTCCACTGGTCAAACCAGTGGTTTACCTGTCATAAATTAATCAGGGCCTCCTTAAGAAGAAGACTGCTATTGTATTTTATCATATTTTCAGAATGCGGGCTGCTACTACTCCAGTTGCCACGAGAAGGCTTATCATTGGCAATATAGGAAACATGGAACCTTGAAATATCATACACATTGCAGAAGAAAAAACAGCATTGCCTACAAATGAAGCAAAAAAATCTTTTGCTATGTTAGTAATTTTTCCTTCTCTTTTGAGAACACATGCTGCAGATATAGTTGCGGCACCAGCTAAAGCTAATTCTTTGGCTTGTATATGAGAACCTGCTTGAAAAGCATTTACGAGCATTTCATAGTTATATCCTTGACTAAATGATACAGCATCAATCTCAGGAAGCTTGCCACCCCAAAATGCTATACTTGAAGCCCTCTCAGAAACTCCTACTACTATTCCAAGTAAAGTTACAATTGCACTCATGAAAGCAATGCTCGATGCAACTTTAGCTACAGTTGAATCGGGATTATTTTTTCTTGCATACATAGCTACCATATTAGCAATTATCGAAGTTGTTACCGGTATAGTGCAATAGGCAAGCGCTCCAAAATTTACTTGTAGAACAATCCAAAAACTAACAATCAACCCTCCCATTCCTAGGAGATGTCCTATTAATATTTTTCTTGGCATTTCTTTGTTTCCCGATACTGAAATTGTGACATAAGAAATCAAACTAATTGCAGTTAAAGCTATTTGAGTGAGAACACTATAATGATCAGCAAGATGATTTGTTAAGAAACTTCCTATTGTAACTATAGTTCCTAAAGTTAGACCAAGCACTTTCTTGTTTTTTGCGAATACTGCACCTGTTAAAATAGCACCCAGTACATTCGCTTGAAAAAGAACTGTCTCGATTGGCTTAACACTCCTGAACAGAAAGAGAAAAAGAGCACTGTAAAAAGCACAGCCACCTATTGATGCTATTGCCGTTGAAATACCTGCTGTAACCGCTGAAGTTTTAAGAAATGAAGGGACAAACGTAGAAATTCTATTTTCTTCAGATATATTGCTATTGCCTCTATCGTAACTGACAGGATTGCTTGACCCCACGAGACTGGTACAAGAAGAAACACACATCATAAATAAACCACCATTATTAATTATTAAATCATATTTTAGTATAACAAAACCCTTTGTTTTAGATCAAATAAAAATAATTTTTTATATTTACGTCTTTTTTTTTAAATCAATTAATTAATAACTATTTTTTATTTCTCATTATATAAAAATGATCCTTTGATAAAAAATCCGTCCATTTATCAGGATCGTGTAAAAAAATACCTCGATCTCTAAGTCCGTTTTAAAAATGGAGAAGTTGTTGCTCCACCATTCAAATTCTTCCCAGAATTTTTAAATACGTGAGACAGGCTAAAATTTTTCTACTAATAATGCACTAGAGGCATTTAACAATCGCACTTGTTCTCCCAATAACTCCCAATAATTATCGCAAAAAAATAAATAGAATAAAAACGAAAAGAATTCTTATATATGAGTAAAGATTATATTAGAAAAAAGCCCCTCGAATGAGGGGCCTCTAAACTCCGGATGCAAGATTCGAACTTGCGACCAATGGATTAACAGTCTCCTGAACTCCAACTCTCAACAACATTCCACAGATGCTAACAACTATAGAATTAAAAGGTTAAGGACTTTCTTTCAGTTGCCGAAAGTTGTCGAGAATTGCTGATTGTTGCGGGCCAGTGGGAAAAAATTGGGAAAATTTTATCATCTAGCGCTTATCTGTAGTGAGGCTGCTCTTTAGCACTCATTGGGAATTCAAAATCCTCATGGCAGCTGCATTTCTCCAATTTCTGTAGAGCATTTTGCCAAGTGTCTTCGACAATGTGGATATTTTTCTTTCCCTTAGCCCATTGACTTGTGTCTGAATTTGATATACAATTTTTGTCCAATGATCGGAGAATCTCCCATGAAATTCATAAAAATTCTTACCCTTGTCGCTTTTTTTAATATTGGAACTTTTTTATCAGCTGGGTCTGCTGCCACAATCACCTACGAAGATATAATAAAATTTTCAAAACCCAAATCAATAAAAATTTCTCCAGATGGATCGAGAATTGCCTATGCTCTTCAGAGAGGCGTTATCGAAAGTAATACAAATATTGATACAATATATTTTTACGACCTTAGTAAAAAAAGGCATAGTAAGATTTTTGAGACATCATCTCTTCTTCAAATCGAATGGAATAATCAAGGTGATACCATCTATGTACTCTCAAAAGAGGTTGATTGCTATCAAATAAATAAATGCACTGCGGAAATTCATGAACTACTTATAAGATCTGATGATCCCATTACTATTTTTCAGATTGATGACTCAGAAAATACTCTAATCTATGCAAAAACAAAATATGATCCAGATGATCTTATTCAGAATCGCATAGAAAATGGTTATGTATATCAGTGGCAGGAAGATAATCGGCTCTCATTTTGCAAAAGAACCTATCGTAAAAAACAATGTGAAGAAATTTTTCTGTTAAAATTATCTTCAAAGAAAGAAGAGATTTTAACTAAACTATATTACAATAATTTCTGGAATTCTGATATCGATTTCGTTAAGTTCATCAATAAAATTGTTATATCTCCTGATCAAAAATTTATTGCTTTTGAAAAATGTCGACGTGGTCGAATCGAATTAGGAGAGTTACCTTTTACAAGAGATGTGATTGTTTGGAACAACCAATCTCATTGCTGGATAAACCAACCTGGAAAAGACATTTTAGGAACGAAGGCAAACCCATGTTGGATAGATAATCAAAAATTTGTTTTTCAACTAGAGTCTACTCGAGAATACACATGCAAACTTTATGTCTTTGATTGTTTTTTGCAAAAAGAAGTCCCATTAGAGTTTTCCACAGATTTTTCAGCTTTTGACAATATAGTACTAGGTGACCAAAACCAACTTATTGGTTTGACAAGCACTGATGCTACCATTTTATCTATAGCAGATAATACGCATTCAAAAATTCCCCTTCCTGTAGAGATCTTGCCCAAAAATCCGTGCATTATCCCCTCTATAGATAATAAAGCCCATTATCTGGCAACGTTTTGTGAATCAAGTAATGTGCCGCCAGAGGTTGTAGTTTATAATATTCAAAACGGTGAACATGAAAAAGTTTCTTCTCTAAATCCATGGATTGATTGCAAACAATTAGGTTATGTTGAAGAAATAACTTTCACTACTAAAAACGGCATACAGTCAAATGGATATCTACTCCATCCTGTTGACGAACAACCTAACACACGCTATCCATTAATCATTGGAACTTATGGTTTTAGTGGCGGTTTTGTACTTGATGCTGAATGGCATACAACCTTTCCTTCCCAAGTCTTATCAGCAGAGGGGTATCTAGTTTTGTTATTAAATGATGCACCAGGACAAACGCAAAACTTAGTTGGGGATCACCTACAAGCAATGCAAAATGAGGGATGGAATGCATTGGAATTATTTGAAACTGCAGTTGATCAACTTGTTGAAAAAGGTATCGCTGATCCAGAAAAAGTAGGACTCTATGGATGGAGTCATGGTGGATTTATGGTGAATTTCTTAATTTCACATTCTACTAAATTTAAAGCAGCTTGTTATGGTGAAGGAGCTGACTATAATCCTTCGGGATATTGGTGGTGTGGCGATGATGGTTGGGCAAAAATATTTCATAATACATTTGGAGGACCTCCCTGGGGAGAAACATTAGAAAATTATCGATCTTTCTGCCCTCTGTTCAATATTGAAAATATCAAGACACCAGTTCTTATGGAATATGCTGAAATTGGATGTATGGGTTATGAATTTGAGATGTATGTTCCTTTGCGTATTTTACATAAACCTGCAGAGCTTGTTTTATACAAAGATGAGGAACATAATTTTGTTCGCCCTAAGGCCAGATTAGCTTCTATGAAGAGAAAAGTTGATTGGTTTAATTTTTGGATTTTAAATAAAAAGGATGCAGCCCCAATATTAAAGGAACAATATGAACGTTGGGAAGCTATGAAAAATGAATGTAGTTACTAATTTCTCGGTAGTCCTAAACATGTAGTGCTCGCCTGTTTAAATTATAGTCACAGATGAATAGCTGTATGATTCCGATGTGATTTTGAAGTTTTTTTGAAAATGACAGAGTCTTTCGAACTAGCCTTGCG
>JAAKFC010000134.1 GCA_011065225.1 Chlamydiota bacterium | reverse complement strand
TAAGGACCGCTTTCGGTACTTAGGGATTGCAAAGTACGCGAGAGTGCCGAGATGTCTTCCGAGAAAATGGATCACACGGTAGGGGAGAAAAGCAAAAGGGAGGGTGAAAAGGCGGATGATCAAGTAGATAAGCATTTTTCGAGATAGGTACCCAGTTGAATGGAAAAATCAAGAGATTGTACCGAAGTGCGTATTTTTTTGGCATTTTCGGGAGTTTTGGGATGATTTAGAGCAATCTCAAGGGCATTTTTCATAGCTGCTTCATCTCCTAAATCTTCAATGATGCATCCGCTTTTTTCGGTAAGGACCTCGCATCCTCCATTGGTTTTCGAAGAGACGACAAAAAGTCCCATGGCCAGTGCTTCGACGGTCACATTGGCAAAAGGATCGTAATAGGAGGGAATGACAAGGCAATCAGCTTTTTGCAAATAGGGTCGAACATCGTTTTTTGCACCGCAAAAAGTCACATTGCCAGAAAGCTTTAGTTTTTGCACAAGGTTCTCAAATCTCTTTTGATGTTTGTCATAGCCTACCACGTTAAGATGAAAAACCTTTCGAGAGAGATTTCTCAGACCCATCAAGAGAGGGCGCAGGCCCTTGCGCTCGAAATTATTACCTAAAAACAGAAATTCATAGCAACTGGGGCGAGGACTTTCTAAAGAAGCATCAAAATCCTCTTGCCACTTGTGCCATTCGACCCCATTGTGGACAACGGCGATCTTGCTCTCTTCAACGGCATAATGCGACAAAATCTCATTCTTAACGAGATGAGAATTGGTGAAAAGAACCTTTAAATCAGGATGTTCAAATCCCGTTTTTTCAATATGGAGTAGAGAAGTGTGCAGGGGGTTGATCATATGGCGAAAATATTTCCACTTGGGCTCGAATTTTTTTCGATGCTCAAGAAAAGAACGATGAACACCCGATCCCGCTCGCAAATGCGTTTGAGTGCGGTTGCGATCGAGTCCAAAGACAATATCGGTGGGGTGTGATTTGAGATATCCATCGCAAAAGCCCTCAAAGTCCCAAAGTTTGCTCACACTGGTTTTGCTTTTCGTAGAGAAACTAACCACCTCAAAAGGGAAATCCCCTTGTAGGGGTTCTGTTGTAAGAACCCGCACCTGACATCCTTGTTTGTGGAAGGCATTGGCAAGAAGGCGGGCATATTTTTCAGCTCCTCCTTGCTTCGTGAAACTGCTTTTGAGCAAAGTGATTGAGTGGGTCATTCTTTTATGAAGTAATTAGAGTTATGCAAAATTGGAGTCCCTTCTTCAATGAGGACTTTTTTGTTATCGAGTTTGATATCCAATTCGAGACGCTTGTCATCCGCTTTATAGAGTTGGAAGCGGTTCATATAGCTGCGGAAACGATTGCGTAAATATTCTTCGCGGACAAGGGGTTGCAATTCACGCACTTCTTCGTCCGTGACATCTGACATCATAAGCGAGACGTAGCGGTCTTCGAGAAGGCGTGGGTTGATGAATTCCACACTCCACTGGAGAGACTGATTTTCTTTGCTGGGGTCGATGGTAATACTGAGTTGGATCATTTGCTCAACAGTTCGGACAAAGACCTGTGTGACTCCTTTAGCGTAGAGAGGCTCGGAAAAAACATGAAGGTCATTCACTTTTTCAATGAGTGAACTAGAGCCCCAGCTAATCGTTTTAGGATTATATGTTTTTAGCCCTTCTGTTGGGAAATAAAGAGAAAGAGGAATGCGCGAATGGATTGGAATCAAGGTAATGCGGACGAAATCAATTCTCAAATCCTTTGCTCTTGGATCATCAATTTCTATAGGTGTATCAGAGAGAAGGGGAATCGAGACCCGTTTCCATTGATCGGGAATAAAGAAAGCGACCTCATCTCCATGGGGCGAGTCTGGACGCGAACGCAATGCATCGAGTTCAGCCTTTGTGATATCGCTTAAATCAAAAGTAAGACGAACACCACGCGATTTGAGCCGTTTTACTACCTCTTCAGGACCACTTACATTGAGACTGAGCTGATAGGGCCAGACATCCAAATATTGATATCCTTTCGGGGCTTCACCAATTGGTTGCGTGATGAAAATAGGGATTTTTTCCGTGACGAGTTTTGTCATCTGGATGAAACGGGTAGTAGGAGAGACTCTAGTGACACTTTTATTGAGATCGATTTCGGGGTTTACTGAAGTGAGATTTCGTCTTGTGATGTCCGCGACCCAATCCTCTTCGCGATTTTGAGCATCGATGACTACCTCGAGATCATTGGAAGTGAGATCATCCAAAAGATGTTTGTTGCCGATAACCGTCAAGTGCACCCTTTTAGTCAAAGTGCCATTGTTCTGCAAATCGGCAATCGTTTTACCTGGTGGGATATTGATGACTCGAATAGGGATATTCGTGATAGTGCGTGAAGTGATCAATGAATGGTTGACTTGGTACCAGACGAAAATCGCAAGGAAAATAGCGACGAGTTTTCGCTGCCAATTTTCGAGAAAAAGTTTACGCAGGAGGGTCTTCATTTTTGGATCCACTCCTTCAGATTGAATTTCCCTTTAAATTCCTTTTCCTGGGGGGTTGCGAAAATACTGCGGATGATTGCTTTAAAACGATCGATTTTGACCCCTCTTGTAATCACGCCTTCTCTTGCAATCGAGACCTTGCCCGTTTCTTCAGAAACGGCAATCACCAAGGCATCCGTCTGTTGGCTCAGCCCAAGGGCTGCTCGATGCCGCGTTCCCATGGATCGTGTCAGCTGCGAGCCTTCTTCTGCAAGAGGGAGAATCACAGCCGCAGCGATAATCGTCTGCTGGCGGATGATGACAGCACCATCATGCAAAGGAGTCGTCGTTGCAAAAATGGATTCGAGAAGTTCAGGCGTGAAATGAGAATTTAGTATGACCGCCTTGTCGGCATATTCTTGGAGTAGATCTTCATGCTCTAGGATAATCAGCGATCCAATTCGCCTTTCAGCCATACGGTAAACGGAACCTGCTAGCTGATCGAGAAAGCGATCGAACTCAGTAAATTCTTTAAAACGGCGACCTTTTAAACTCAGTTTCGATAGAGCTGCACGCAGTTCTGGTTGAAAAATGATCACAATCGATAGGAGCAAAACATTGGAAACAGCAAGCAAGATTTGGTGCAAAATCGGAAGTTTGAGCCATGAAGATGCGGCTAAAATCAACAAAAAAGCAAGCAGGCCAATGAGCAGATCTTTGGAACGAGTATTCCAAAAAAAGGAAAGCACATAATTGAGCATGATCGCCATGATCAAGATCTCAATAAATGGTTTAATCGAATGGAACATGTCGTTTACTTATTTAAGGTTATGGCAATTCTGCGCAAATCTACAAAAAAGTCAAATATATACTCAAACAAATTGAAGAATTGGTTTTTGACTACGTCAGCTAACCTTCAAATTTTTCGTCTGCTCCTCGCTCCGTGTCCATGAACACTGCAGCTCGTTGCATCCAAAAAATCTGAGGAGCTTCCTTGTCAAATTCCCAATTCTTCAATTTATTTGAGTACATGTTTTGGCACTAGGAAACCCTACTACCGCTTCATAACAGGCAAGGAGGTGATTCACACCATTCATAGCCCTATGAGGTTTCTTTTCTGGCGGAAGAGAATAAACTTCAGAAATTTTATCTTTAGAAACCCCCGTTTGCCAAGGAAAAGATTCTTTTTGAATGTGCATTGCCCAGTACATCGAAGCGAGGTCAAGCCAGTGGTAGGGCCAGCCAAGCGATTCTTGCAAATCGGGATCTACAAGTTGTGAGAAAAAAGCACGATCAAAAGAAGGATTTTGACAGATAAAAACAGCATCTTTTCGTTTTACTCCATTTTGAGCAAAGGCCGTGATGATTGCTCCTGCAACTTCTTCAGGAGGGGTTCCAGCGCTTATAATTTCCCAATTAAAACCGTTGATTTCAAGACTATGAGGGTCACAACGATCCCAATTGATGAGACTCTGTACAATCACTACTTCATAAGCATATTGCAATTCACCCGTTTCAACATCGATGATTTTGTAGGCCAATTCCAGGATGCAATGTTTAAGAGGATTCAACCCATTAGTTTCTGTGTCTAAAAAAATCCCTAGCATTTTCTTTCTTCCAAACCCATAATTTTAGCATCTAGAACTTGATTCTTCAATCAAAATATTTTAGTGTAAGAGTGTGTCTATAAAAGGAGTAAAACAATGGAATTTGAGACTGGGATAACCAAAGAAGAAAGAGCCACGCTCAGCGGAGCACTCGCAAAACTTCTCGCCGATACCTATGTTCTTTATGTCAAAACGCAAAATTTTCATTGGAATGTCCATGGTCCTGAATTCTTTTCCCTTCACAAACTTGCTCAGGAGCAATATGAAGAAATGGCTGAAGCTATTGATGAAATTGCAGAGCGGATTCGCGCTCTGGGTTTTTTTGTTGAAGGGTCAATGG
>JAAKFC010000133.1 GCA_011065225.1 Chlamydiota bacterium | reverse complement strand
ATGGTTCTCTTCATTGCCAAAAAGTTTGCTTAAAACTTATTTTAACTACAATCTTAAAAAGAGGAGCAGCACTTCCTCCCAGCCCTAAAGGACTGGGTTTCCGTGCTGTCATTTCTGGATGAATGTAAAGCGGCTTTACATTTTCACCCCGTGGAAAATTGAATTTTTCTACCGGATGAAAAGTTTTTTAAAGCGAAAAGGACGCTGCACCCTCGATCCTCCCAAAAAAATTCTTCTTTGCAATCAAGGGGCTTTGGGTGATGTCTTTCTCACCACTTGCATGATCCCATCGCTTAAGAATGCATTTCCCGATTGCCATATTGGGATGTTGATCGCTCCACAATCTCGCGTAGCTGTGCATGGGTGTCCTGGCATAGATACTATTCATGAACTTGAGCCGTGGTTTCATCTCCACGATTCCAAATGGGAAAAAGTGCGCAAATGGATACAGTTTCGAGCCCCAGAATACGATTATGACTGGGTCATTTGCACTTTTCCTTTCTATCGAGGTATCGGATCTTCCTTTCACAATATTCCCAATCGAATCTGTTTTGAAACTCTCGGCGATCGGATCCATTTCAATCATGTGATTCCTTGGGAGCCTGGCTATATTGGTGAGCAATATGAGCGCCTCTTAAAGGAAATAGGCGTTGAAAATCCGCAGTTACAATGTCCTTGGGAACTTTCGAATAGAGCAGAGGACTACGTTCTTTTCCATATGGGATCAGCAGATGCGACAAAAGAGTTTTCCCTCTCTTTCTGGCAAGATCTCTATGATGTCTATCAAGCTGAAGGGCGCAAAGTCTTTTTCACAGGAAGCGGAGAGAGGCAAGAAAAACTGATTCAGAAAATCGCCCCACAAGAGTACAACTATTGCAATCGCCTGAGCTTCCCAGAATTCCTACAGAAGGTGGCTAGAGCGGATCATATTGTTTCAGTGGATACTGTGACGGTGCATGTGGCAGCTATGCTCAGAAAACGTTACTATGCTCTTTTTCAAAAACCACTTGATGTTCCCTTGTGGTTTCCAAACACTGAAGAGGGGGCTTGTATTCTGTGATAACAATTGATGCGAGAATGATCCATCATGGCGGGATAGGCACTTATATCCGCAATCTTTTGCCCCATTTACAATTGCATCAAGTTCCTTTGCGCTCTTCTATTTATACCCTTAAAGAACAAATCGAATTTTCTCGGAAAATTCCTCCTTGCGACCTCTTTTGGTCTCCGCATTTCAATGTCCCTCTTTTCCCTATAAAAGCGAAGAAGCGGATTGTGACCATCCATGACGTCTACCATCTGGATCATCCACAATCTTTTGCAAAATATACTTATGCTAAAATGCTTTATCGAAAAGCTGTGGAAGCATCTGCGCGAATCATTACCGTTTCAGAGTTTTCTAAAGGACGTATTCTCCATCATTTTCCAAAGGCCCGAAACAAAATCACAGTGATTCATCCAGGAGCAGATCATTTGCTTGAGGTTGAACCAAAACCAGTAGAAGCGCCGTCTTCTTTTTTTCTTTTTGTAGGCAGTAAAAAGCCCCATAAAAATCTTTCCATGGTTCGGAAAGTGATTCCCAACCTCGTTGTGGCAGATGGCTCCCTGCCCATAGAAAATCTCTGCTGGCTCTATCGGAATGCTGAAGCGCTGATTTTCCCCTCTCTTTATGAAGGATGGGGATTGCCGCCTCTTGAGGCAATGTCGCTTGGTTGCCCAGTTCTTGCATCAAAAGCGGCAAGCATTCCTGAAGCTTGCCAAGATGCGGCGCTCTATTTTGATGCGAAATCTCCAGAAGATTTACAAGGAGCCCTTGCACAGCTTCCAAAAAAGAGAGGGGAATTGATTGTAAAGGGAAGAGAACGGAGTGCTCAATTTACTTGGAAGCATGCTGCCAAGCAACATGCTGAATTTTTACGATAGAAAAACGTTTATGTTCCTTATAGAAAGAAAAAAAGGAAGTGACTTTAAAGATTTGTTGCCTGATAGATCTAGAATTTCCAATTTAGTCAAATTAATAAGTGATGAGGGGAGTTCTTTCAAATTGTTGTTATTCAAATAGAGAAACTTTATATCGGTGAGTTTTTCAATTTCTGAAGGAATATGAGTAAGATTCTTGGATCCAAGAAATAACACTTGAATATTTGCCAAACGTTCGTAATTCTTTGGGTCATTTAACCATTCTTGCGCTTTTTTAGCTGAATCAAATTCTGGTGAGTATTCATTATCAACGATATTAGCAATAGCAGTTGCAAAAATCTTCATGTCAAGAGCTTCAGAGTTATTCGCTTTTGAAGTAGGTGTTATAGACATGTTTTTTCTCCTTAAGTTCTCAGCGTGCTTGGAAGCATTCTGCAGTTCATATTAAAATAACCAAATTGGTCATTTTATTAAGAAAAGCAGGAATTTTTTTGAATTTATTTCCAGTTAAATCAAGAGTTTCCAATTGAGCCCAAATTTTAATTGATGAAGGAAGTCCACTCAAATTATTATTTTTCAAATTTAGGTTCTTTAAGCCAGTAAAACAATCAATTTCTGAGGGAAGTTGGGAGATTTGCTTTCCTTCAAAATCCAATGTTTGAATGTTTTCAAAACGCTTTTGAGTTTTCTGGGTTGCTAACCAACTTTTAACCTCTTTGCCCGAACAAAATTCTAGAGGAAAAAAATCCTCAACGGCCTCAAGAATAACATTTCCAAAAATCCTAAGATCAATTTCTTCCTTCGTTTCATTTTGCCACAAATCTGAAGGATTAATCTTGATATTAGTATTATTTAGAGTATTCATGCTTAGCGATTGTGGCATTTTTGTAACGGAAAATTCAAGTATTTTTACTGGGAAGTATTTTTTTTAGTAATGAGTAGGCCATCTTCAGCATCAATAATCATCAAATTTTCGACATCGATCACTTTTAGAGGTCGGCCTGAGGCCATGATGAGGGAATTCTTTGTTCTGATTGCTTCAGAATTTCCTATACAAACATTATTTTGTTCATCTTTTTCGTAAGTATCATAGACGCTTTCCCAGGTGCCGACATCAGACCAAGAAAGAGCAAGGGGAATGACTTTGAGATTTTTAAATTGTTCTAAGAAGGCATGGTCGATTGAAATTGGAGGGCATTCGCCTACGAGAATCTTTTCCACCTCTTGGAGAAATGGCTTTTTTTGAAAGAAGAGCATCCCAGAATTCCAAAGCCAATCGCCATTTTCAAGAAAGGACTTCGCTTCTGCAAGAGAGGGTTTTTCTACAAATTGTTCAACTGATGAGAGCTTTTTCTCAGGATCACATTGGATATAGCCAAAACCTGTGTTGGGCGCAGTGGGATAAATGCCAAAGAGAACTCCTGAGCAATGCGGGGCTTCTTTTTCTGCGATGTGGATTGCATCTAAAAGGTGACTTTCTGGAGCAATGAGATGATCCGATGGTGTGACAAAAAAGGATTCATCATCGAAATGCTCAAGAGCATGGAGAAGTGCAGGTGCCGTATTTTTAGCTTCAGGTTCTGCAAGGATTTGAATTCCTGAGGCGATAGCATCAGCTTGTTCTTTGGCAAGAGAAACATGGGCTTTTTGGGTGAGAATGACGAGATCGTTTGCAGCATAACTCTTCAAAAAACGAAGAAGCGTTTTTTGAAGAAGAGAATGTGCCCCTTCCCTTAAGGAAAATTGCTTGGGGGGATTTATCAAGGGCCAAAGGCGGGTGCCTTTGCCTCCTGCCAGAATGAGAATTTTCATTTATTGGTTCCCACTGATAAACTTTCAGTATGGCAGATATTGCTCTTTTTCGTGTTCGCAATCGCGCGATTTTCTCTCTTTCAAAAGGCTATAACCGACTCATTCTCTTTTCTTTTGTCCTTTTTCTCACTCTAGGGCAATTCATGCGTTTGATTCCTCTTCCCTATTTTCCCAGCCATTTTTCTTTGGCAGAAGGATTGTTGTATGTGCTGGTAATTCCTCTTTACTTTTGCCGTATACGTAAGAGTATGTGGCTTCTTTTGGGGATTGTCCTCTCAACTCTCTATGGAAGCCTTTTAAATGGGCTTGATTTTACAAGTGCTCTATATGGAGCAAAGCTGATTTCCATGATCATTGCAGGAGTTGTCATTGGGGATGTCCTTTTCAGGCAATATACCTTGGATCAATGCATCGATTTTTTTCTAAAAGTTTTTTCGATTGTGCTACTATTTGGGACGATTATTTTCTTTGTCTTCCCCAAAGCGCATCTCTTTTTTGCTTTTCTTGATCAGTATGGCGTTCATTTTTTGGGGGATCCCCACCAGCGCAGATTCATTTCTCCCTTTTTTGATCCAAATTACTATGCAGCCATTGCTTGCATTCCACTCATTTTGACTTGGATCCGAGGAAAGAAGCTTTTATTTTTTTTCTTCCTAGCAAGTATTCTTCTTACTTTTTCCCGAAGTGGGATTGCGACATGTCTTGCACTCCTCCTCTTGCAGATGCGCAAACTCCCCATTTTGCTTGTCCTAGGAATTCTTGCTAGCTGCTTTTATTTCGATGAATGCATG
>JAAKFC010000132.1 GCA_011065225.1 Chlamydiota bacterium | reverse complement strand
TATGCGAAAACCAAGCATGTTAAAAAGAGGCCGCCGGGACGACGGTCGAAAGCCTGTGGAGCTGCCCTCGTTGGAGGGAGCGTTGAAGCAGGAATCCTTCGCCTTTAGGCGAGGGAGGTTCAAGAAAATGAAATCCTGGGGCCTTTTCCTCGGGAGTTTTTTATTTCTTTTTTCATCGCTCAATGCTCAAAAGCAAATTCTCATTGTAAGAAATGGAATTGGAAATATTGAGTTTTTCAAGCATATTGCCCAAAAAAATAATTGCGATTTTGAAATCATTGATTGCGATCTCCAACAATTTAAGGGCATAAAAAAAGATCGATCTTTAAAAGGGAAAATTTTAGAAAAATTCACCCCTGCGATTCGCATTGATCCAAAAATTGAAAAATTCATTTTCATGAATATTCCCTCTGGGGCGAATAAAAAATTGCATCTTCAAAAACTTCCTCGAAAGAAAATGGTTCTCTTTATGTGGGAACCACCCATTCGGCTTAGGAAAATGTATTCGGATAGAATGCAAAATTGTTTTTCCAGAATTTATACTTGGAATGATGATTTAGTCGATAATAAAACTTACTTTAAGTTTTTTTATCCAAACAAACAATCAATGCAGAAAAATATCCCCTCTTTTCAGGAGAAGAAATTTTGTACTCTTATTGCTGGAGCGACCACTGATAAATCACGCCGTCATCCCAATGAGCTTTATTCTGAGCGAATCAAAGCCATCCGGTTTTTTGAGCGGAATGAGGAAGAATTTGAATTTTATGGTAAAAATTGGAATGCAACTGAATATCCTTCCTACCGGGGCATGATTACTGATAAAATTGCTGTGAATAAAAACTACAAATTCACCATTTGTTATGAAAACTGCAATCTTCCAGGCTATATTACGGAAAAGATTTTTGATTGTTTTGCTGCCGGTTCTGTCCCTATCTATTGGGGAGCTCCAAATGTTGAAGAATATATCCCCAAAAATTGCTTCATCGATCGCCGCGACTTTTCTTCTTTAGATGAGCTCTATACTTTTCTTAAAAATATTACATCAGAAGAATATGAGGGCTATCTGAAGAAAATCCGCACGTATCTCGATAGTGAAAAAGCACAAGTCTTCTCCCCCGAATATTTTAAGGAAATCCTTATTGATGCAATAATATACACATTCCGATTCAAGAATTGGAATTTTGGCCAGGAGCCCCTCAAATTTTCCATCTGCGACGAGCTTCAGTGTTCATAGACACGGAGCGAGAAGCAGAAGGAGAATTTGAGGAATAGCCGACGCCGTCAAAAACCAATTCTTGAATCGGAATGTGTATAAATGAATAAACTTCTTTTCCTTGGGTTTTTTTTACTGCTATTCTCTTCGCTTTTTTCTAAGCAGCGGATTGAAATCATTGTCAATGATCTGGGACCTTTATCCCGTTATCAAGACATTTTTGCCTCTACAGAATTTGAAGTCCGAGAGTGTGATCTCTCACGTCTCAAAAAAGGAAAAATTTCTTCACATGTTGAAAAAATTATCTTCATGAATACACCCGAAAGAATAAAGAAATATCCTCTTGATAAACTTCCCAAAGAAAAAATGATTCTTTTCATGTGGGAACCACCCTTGTGGAAGAAGAAAATGTATTCTCCCAAAATCAATTCCCATTTTTCTCGCGTCTACACTTGGAATGACGATCTCGTCGATGGGAAAACCTTTTTCAAATTTTACTATCCTTCTAAAAAGCCAATGATCACAAAAATACCCCCTTTTGAAGAAAAGAAATTTTGTACTCTTATCAATAGTTCATTTACTCGTTATTTCCCTGGGGAGCTTTATTCTGAGCGAATCAAAGCCATCCGCTTTTTTGAGAAGAAAGAGGAAAAATTTGAGTTTTATGGCAAAAATTGGAATGCAGCTGAATATCCTTCCTACCGGGGTGAGATTCCTGATAAAATTATTGTGAATAAAAACTACAAATTCACCATCTGTTATGAAAACTGCAACCTACCAGGCTACATTTCAGAAAAGATTTTTGATTGTTTTGCAGCTGGCTCTATCCCCATATACTTAGGAGCTCCAAACATCGAAGAATATATTCCAAAGGATTGCTTCATCGATTGGCGTGACTTCTTTTCTTTAGAAGAGCTCTATGCTTTTCTTAAAAACATGACTGAAGGAGAATATGAGGGCTATCTGGAAAGAATCCGCACGTATCTCGATAGTGAAGAGGCGCAAGTGTTCTCCCCAGAATATTTTGAAGAAATTCTCCTTAGGGCTGTTATGGCATAGAAGTAGGATATACGCTTTTGCAGTAAGTTTCTTTGATGAAAAAGAGAAGAACTGTTGCCACTACTAGATAAATGGGTACGGTGGTAAGCGCCCATCTATAAGTTTCCACAGAGAAAACACGAGCACCATCGAGCATTTTCCCGCGCCAGCCTAAATCCAAAAATTTTCCAGTAAGTGGATCAGAAAGGGCTCCAAGAAGAGCATCAAAGGCATTCATAAATCCAATTGCTGTAGCAGCAACCATAGGAGCATTGATCTCTCTGATCATTGTGAAACAGAGAAGGAACGTGCTTATGAAAAAACCAAAGAGAAACATGGTAATACTAAGTAACCAAACGGAAAGAGGAAGATAGAGGACAAGACAAAAAGCAATAACTGCAAAAAAGGTTCCTACATACATCACTTTTTTGCGCGTTCCGATAAAATCGGAAAACCATCCCCAAATAGGAGCTCCAACGGCAAAACCAATAAAAAGTAGAGAAACTATATTTGCGGCATGTATTTTAGATAACTCAAACGCTTCTGAAATGAAGGGGACCCCCCATAGGCCTCCAAATACTGTAATAGGAGCAAATGCCAATCCACTATAGACGGAAAGGATCCATGATTGCTTGCTTTTGAAAACAGCCATGCAGCTTGCCCATAGATTGGTATCTTTAGGGGTGAGATTGACATTGATGTGATATTTGCTTCGATCGCGTACTATTAACCAAAAGAGAAATGCGAGGACAATGCCCGCGATTCCAATGGCAAAAAGAGCTGGTCGCCATCCCAAAGTGTTAATGAATGCAGACAGAGGGGCTTGTCCACCAACAGCACCCAGCATTCCCAAAGACATCATCAATCCTGCCATGAGAGCAAAACGATTTGCAGGGAACCAATTGGCGGTGAGTTTTAAACAGTTCAGAGCGGCAAATGCACCGCCTAAGCCTGCGGCAAAACGGCCTGCTTGAGCGAGAAAGAGATTGCCAGAACTTGCAAAGAGAATCGTACCAAGACCACAAATGGCAATCGCAATAGAGGTAACGCGTCTTGGACCAAAACGGTCGACGAGAAGGCCTGCAGGGATTTGCATGAGTAAGTAAGCATAAAAATAACAGGCTGCAAGATTTCCCAATTGTGTGCCATCAATGTGAAATTCACTCATGAGATGTGTGGTCATGACACTTGGTGAAACTTCAATCGCATATTTGTAAAACATGAAAGAAGCACTCAATAGCCAAATGACCCAAGCTAAAAAATTGTGCATTTTGCGGCTCATGCTATCTCCTTAAAAACAAACCCGAGCCAGCCATTGAGACTTGCTTCATGCAAAAGTTGCCAGCCTTGTTCATAAGCAAAAGTCAGGTAGTCTTTTTTCTCTGTGGTTAAAATTCCAGAGGTGATCAGAGTTGTGAAAGGGAGCTTGTGTTGCTGCCAAGCAATTTTTTGCTGCGAAAAAATCATATTCATCAAAATGACGGGCGAACAAGAAGGTGGGGTTTCAAAGACTATATCAAGTTGGTTGAATGCTGCATTTTTCTTGGTATGCTCGATAGCCTCAGGGTCAATATCACAAGCAAATATTTTAGCAGCTCCCATTTTCGCGGCAGCAATAGATAAAATCCCACTTCCACAGCCAATATCAAAAATTGCTTCATTAGGCACAAGACAGGTCATGAGATCCACCATGAGCTTCGTTGTTGGATGCGAGAAATCCCCAAATCCAGGTCCTGGCAGTAATTCTATCGTATTGTGTGTAGGGAGTTTGATTTGAGCTTTGCCATCCTTAAATAGAGGAGCATGGATAGCCCATTGTTCTTCCCAGTCGATTTCTGCAGACATTTGTCAAAAAATGGTAACAAAAATCAATGTAAAATGCAACGAGAATATATTGAAATGGGGTAAGACATTTCAAAAAATAGAAATAAATTGCGATAGAGGGCCGCTATAGGTTTTTTGCGCGGCAAATTTTAGTTGCCGCGTCCAGCACTTCGTGTCTTGAGCTGACATGCGCTTTGCCAAATCGGATCCTACGCGAAAAGGTCCGTGCAAAGCACTGATCCCTTTTCGCACGGACCGATTTTGCTGTGCGCATGCATCCATTGGCTGGAAGAGCATTTCGGCGGGATTCCACCCGCCTCCATGTCCTCTTCCAGGGCCATGAGATTTGGGTATTCGATATAGAGTGGCTCTGCGAGCGACATAAAAAGGGGATGGAATCCTTTTTTTACGCTCGAGCAGCCGACGGCGACTAGGGCAAAGGAAAATTGGCCCGTGC
>JAAKFC010000131.1 GCA_011065225.1 Chlamydiota bacterium | reverse complement strand
GATTGCGCTTATTCATTGGTTTACTCCTATGTTTAAGAGGTTTTAAAAGCTTTGCTTTTATAGGAAGAACCGCCTTTTTTTTCAAACACCAATCAACATAGCAACTGAATAACTGCTTTGCCAGAAATTCGAGAAAAAAGTGCTGAAAAAGTTAATTTGGAGATCGTAATTAACTCAGAAGAGTTAATGGAGATTGAAAATTAGCTTTTTCAGATGCTTTTGGCCGAAGAGCTGGCGAATGAGTTGTTCAGTGTTTCCTTAAGAGAAGGGAGAAATCGATTGTTGAGTTTATTTGTGTATAAATTTGGTTAGGCTTCCCTTCCCAAATCTACCCAAAAAGAAATCCCACACCCCACGAAGGGCCGCGCGGTATCGCTGCCGCTCATCGGGAGGGGTTTTAGGATGGAAACTCATCTTGATGAGATTGAATAGTTCTCGAGGGGGCAGTCCCTTGCGGATAGAAGAATGCCTCTTATGGAAGAGGAGTCGATTGCGGAAGTAGAAATACTGCCACATGGGGTCTCGATTCCCTTCAACGAAGGAGGCTGAGACTTTGTGCCATACTTTAGCAGTGGGGACAAAGAGGCATTTATATCCAGCTTTTCGCATCCGATAACACCAATCGATCTCTTCCCAGATGAGAAAAAATTCTGGCGCAAGAAAACCCACTTCTTCGAGTACACTTTTTCGAACGGCGAGAGCGCATCCGCAAATGTAGTCGGTTTCTTTTTTTTGATTATGTCCGGAAGGGTCGCCACAGCCTATGTGATAGCAGCGGCCTGTCCGAGGATCGACACTGCCTCCAGCATACCAGATGGTTGCCGGCTCGTCATAGAAGTAGATTTTTGGGCCAAAAGCTCCTACCTCGGGGTGTTTTTCAGCGGCATGTACGAGCTCTTTGAGAAAATTCGGTGCTACGACGGTGTCATTGTTGAGCAAGATGAGGAATTCTGCGCCTTGTTTGAGCCCTTCGCGTAGGCCCACATTATTTCCTTCAGCAAATCCCAAATTTTTTTCGTTTTCAATGAGAGTGTGCTGAGGAAAGGCAGATCGAATTTGTTTAACAGAACCATCTGCCGAGCCATTATCAACAATGATGACAGAAAAATTCGCGCCTTCCATTTTTTCGAGAGATTTTAGGCACTCGATTGTATCAGAGGCGTGATTCCAATTGAGAATTATGATTGCCGTCTTGATGGGGAATACTTCTTTGCTAGGATTTTTGTTAAGGCAAGGGGCGCTTCTTTATTGCCTTTTTTGGCAGAATTTTCCAAAAGCTCGATCCCTTTTTCTTCATCATAGGTTCCGCCGCGTCCTTCGTAATAGCAGATGCCGAGGTTATACATCGCATCCGCATTGTCTTGATCGACTGCTTTCTTAAGATAGCGCACAGCTTCTTCTTCTGATTTTTCAACTCCTTTTCCTTCAAGAAGGCAGACTGCATAATTGTACTGCGCTTCATCGAGACCTGCATCTGCTGCAATTTGGAAATGCTTGGCTCCTTCTTCCTTAGATTCGTAAGGGGCAAGGCCCATAATAAAATAACAGCCCAACATATAATGGGCTCTTATATGATTGCTCTCAGCGGCCATTTTAAAATAGTGAAAAGCTTCCATGTGGGCCTGGTAACCGCCGAGTCCCTCATGCAAACAGATGGCTAAATTGTATTGCGCTTTTACATGTCCTGCATCTGCAGCTTTTTTAAAAAGTTTTGCAGCTTCGACATAGTCATCCTCTTGAGCATATGTGCATGCTTGTTTGTAGATCTCTTCGATCATATTGTTACCTTTTCAAATACTTCTGCCGCATTATAACTAGAGCGGACAAAAGGGCCACAGTGCATGTATTGCACTCCAATCGAATGGCCATATTCTTCATATTCTTTAAATATATCGGGGTGGACAAAATCTTTCACGAGAAGTTTGCGCCGATTGGGCTGTAAATATTGTCCCATGGTGATGATGGCACAGCCAACTCGATACAAATCGTCGATTGTGGCAAAAACTTCTTCTTTTGTCTCGCCAAGCCCGACCATGATGCCTGATTTGACATAGGAGCTCTTGTGTGATTGCTTTACATAAGAGAGAACATCGAGAGTGCGCATGTAAGTTGCCTTGTGACGCACACGAGGAGAGAGTCTTTCGACCGTCTCAATGTTGTGATTGAAAATTTCAGGCTCTTCTTCCAAAACAAGATCAATTGATTCTTCTTTTCCAGAAAAGTCGGAAGTGAGCACCTCGATTGTGCAGCCGGAATTTTCTGCTCTTGTTTCACGGATGATGGCGGCGATATGAGATGCGCCCCCATCTTCCATATCATCGCGAGCGACCATTGTGATCACCACATGTTTTAAGCCGAGTTCTTTGACTGAAAGAGCAATGCGTTTTGGCTCATCATCTTCAGGGCCACGAGGATTTTTTGAAAAGTTGATGTCGCAAAAACCGCAATTACGTGAACATTCTTTACCAAGAGCAAGAAAAGTTGCTGTTTTTTTGGAATAGCATTCAAAGCGATTGGGGCACTTGGCCTCTTCACAAACTGTATTGAGTCGATATTGTTTGAGGATCTCGCCCGTTTTAAAAAGGGCACCTCCTCGCGGAATATTGCGGTGAAGCCAAGAGGGAAAACGCCCTTGCTTTTCTTTGTCCGGGTTGTCTGGAAGAATGTTCAGTTTATTTTTCATGCTCTCCGTTTAGGGGGCATATGGATGGGCGTGTCATTTGCAAGCAATGCTGCTTCCATCCAAGCCTCGGCCACTGTTGGGTGAGCATGAATTGTGTCAAAGACACAATCCACTGTCAGCTCATTATTGATTGCTAAGGCCATTTCAGCAATCAGCGTTGATGCTTCATGACCCACAACCTGCGCACCCAAAATTTGGCCCGTTCCCTTATCTACGATTACCTCAGCAAACCCATCTGTGTCAATGGTTGCAATCGATTTGCCAAGAGCTCCAAAAGGAAATTTTCCAATGCCTGCGTTGTAGCCTCTTTCTTTGGCTTCATCGAAGGTCATGCCCACGGTGGCAATTTCAGGCGTTGTGAAAATCACTGCCGGCACTGCGTTGTAGTGCATGTGCAATTCTTGACCGAGAATATTCGACGCCGCCACAATCCCCTGGTGCGAGGCGACATGGGCGAGCAAAAAGCGGCCCGTGACATCCCCAATGGCATAAATGCCAGGGACATTCGTCTGCATTTTTTCATTCACGAGAATTTCGCCTTTGTCTCCAGCCTTAACGCCGGCTTTTTCCAGTCCCAAGTGTTCGGAGCTTACTTTGCGTCCCACAGCAACTAGGGCGAGGTCTGCTTGCAGCGGCTCGCGATCTTTCAGCTTGACGCTTACACCTTCGCCTGCGTGCTCAATTCCTTCCACGAAAACATTTGTCTGGATATCGATTCCCTGCTTTTGAAAAGCAGCTGTCAAGGCCTCTGCTATTGCTTTTCCCTGCAAAGATAGAATAGAGGGAAGTGCTTCTAAAATCGTCACCTTTACTCCAAATTCAGCATAGAGCGAAGCAAACTCACAACCGATATAGCCGCCGCCAATGATCGCTAAACTCTTTGGCAATGCAGTGATCTCCAAAATCGATGTAGAATTCATAATGCGCGTGTGATCGCAGGGAAATGCGCCGATATCGAGTGGTTCTGATCCAGTTGCAAGGATTGTATTTTCCGCCTCCAAGATGCAATTGTCATCGCCCACAACCTTGATTTCTGTAGGGGATAGAAATTCCGCTTTCCCTGCAAAAATCGTGATCTTGTTCGCCTGCAAAAGCCCGCCAAGACTTTTGCGGATTTTTTCCACCACAGAATCCTTTCGCGTTTTCATTTTCAAAAAATCAAATGTGACAGGCCCCGTTGTGATTCCATACTCTTCTGCCATTTTGATTTTGTGCATTACCTGTGCATTGGCAAGGAGAGTCTTTGTTGGAATACAACCCACATTCAAACACGTTCCGCCAAGAAAACTTTTTTCAACAAGCGCGACAGAGCGGCCACTTTGCGCTGCTTTGATCGCAGCAACGTAGCCTCCAGGCCCTCCGCCAATGACCACGACATGATATTTTTTCTTCTCCATGGACTACCTTCACCTCTAGTAGAATCATAACAAAAAGGGAGAAAAAATAGTGTAAGTTTTATCTGCATACACATTCCGATTCAAGAATTGGAATTTTGGCAAGGAGGCCCTCAAGTTTTTTATATGTGACGAGCTACAGTGTTCATAAACACGGAGCGAGGAATAGATGAAAAACCTGAGGAATGGCCGACGCTGTCAAAAATCAATTCTTGAGTCGGAATGTATATACATGTCATGATGAGGCCATGAAATCGATGGACCAGGAAAAGATGTGCATCAGTTGCGATGGAAGAATCCCTTTTGATGCAGAAGTATGTCCCTATTGTGCCAGCAAACAGTCGGGAGCTGGAATGCAAAATTCTTTCCAAGCACCGATTTTCCAAAACCAGTCTCTGGAAGATAGCCTCACTTCTCTCTATACTCCACCCTACCAAGGAAAACGCCCACAGTTTACGCAGAAT
>JAAKFC010000130.1 GCA_011065225.1 Chlamydiota bacterium | reverse complement strand
CCCTGCTCGGGGCGGATCGACAATGACAATATCGGGAGATTCAAGATCGAGTTGCTTCAAAACTTCTCCCACATCACCCTGATGAATTGAAAAGTTTTTTACGTTGTTCACCTCTTGGTTCCATTTTGCATCAAACACTGAGTGATGATTCAGCTCAATCCCAATCACTTCTTTGGCGAGTTTTGCAGCGGAAAGCCCCAAGATCGCTCCTCCGCAATAGAGATCCAAAACTGTCGCATTTTTAAGACCCAGCATTTGTAGACCTGCAGAATACAACTTTTGTGCTTGGATCGTATTGGGCTGAAAAAATGACGTTGGACTGATTTTGCAATCAAAACAGTGGGATTTTCCTCCAAGATCGATGTGCAATCTTTCCGTGATGTGATCAGGTCCCGCAAGGGGCATTTCAAAAAATTGTGTAGGACGTCCTTTTGCAATTTGCTGGATTTGCAAAAATATACTGAGATGCTCATCTGATGTTGTTTCTTGGATGCATTTGGTAAAACTTTCTATTTGCGATTTTTTCATTGCAAAATCTGGGTTGCCTGAGACGGTGAGCATCACCATCTTTCCCTTCCCCTGCTTGGCCTCACGCACTGTCAAGGTGCGCAAATGGCCCGAATCAGTATTGTGGTGATAAGCACGAAGAGTGCTTTTTTCCCACCAGGAAGAAACGGCGTGTACTACCGCAGAAAACCATTCTGAAACCAAATAGCATTCTTTGAGCTGAAGCACTTTTCCTCTTGCACCAGCCAACATGAGTCCTAAAAATTTTTCACCTGCGCGATTTTCTGAAAAAGAAAACTCCATTTTATTTCGGTAGCGCCAAGGGTCTTCACATCCCAAAATAGGCCGTATTTCAGGGCTATGCTGCTCAATGAGGTCATGAAATTCTTTTTTTACAATTTCCGTTTTGTGCTGTAGCTGAAAAGAATACTCCCAATGTTGGAAAGCACATCCTCCACAGAGAGGGACATGGGAGCAGCGGGCAGCAAATCGCTCTTGGGAAGGTTTCAATACCTCACGCAAATATCCAAGACGTCGTTTTTTTCGCCTAGGACCGAGCTCAATGAGCACTTCTTCACCTGGCAGAGCACCAATGACTTCAATTTTTTTTTCCCGATCGAGGGCTCGGCCTTTTGAGGAAAGAGAATCTGTAATGAGTGTTATTGTCTTGGACATTCTCTTTAGCTTTAGACTGTCATCCTATAGAAGTACCTATCAGACCCGTATTCTTTCACCAGTTTTTCATCACGAATCATTCCAATTTTTTCTGATACCTTCCATGAACCACTATTTTCAGGTTTTGCTGTTGCAACTATCTCACAAAGAGGTTTTTCGTCCACCAAATAGCCTTCTTTTTTTAAACGTAATGCATATGAACCGGTCATCATAGTTGCCGCCTCAGTCGCAAGTCCTAGGTTCCAAGATTCTTTATGTCCAATACCAGATAACTCTGCAACACCGGCTTCTTTTTGGCTAAGCACTATAACTCCTAAAAATTCACGAGTGCTACGCTTAAAAACCGAAAAAACATTATAAGGATTATTTTCTTTCCATCTGTTTACTGCTCTATTCAGACGCTCAGCTACAAGTTCTGGAGAACGAATATTTCCCTCACACAAATGCTGCATCACTTCGGGATCTCCATAAAGACGCGTATAATTAGAAATATCCGATGGTTGAGTAGAAATTATGGATAAGTTTTCTGTTGTCATCTCTACAAACAATCCATTCTCATTCTTGGAAAAAGAGATATTTCCACCTTCAACTATAGACATTGCCATAAGCAGTTCCTCCTAATTTTAAAATATCCTCCCTTATTTTTCCACTTGATTTCGCCAAAAAAAAAGGGGGATCCCAAAGGATCCCCCCCGGCGGTGATCTTGCCTTCGCGTTGGCGGGGTGCAAAGGCAAGATTTTGGGGTTAGCTTTAACGTCTTCTTTTTCTTCGCGCTGTCGTTTTTTTCCTTGTCACTTTTCGTGTTGTCTTTTTGCGAGTCGTTTTCTTTTTTTTAGCAGCTTTGCGTTTTGTTGTCTTTTTCTTTTTTGCCCCTTTTCTGCCACCCGAAATCGATTCCTTGCGATACTGCTTGGCAGTTTTTGCAAACTTAATCGTATTCGTGCGCACTCTTTGCGCTGCAGCTTTATTCCCTCTCCCTGCTTTTTCTAAATCGTGAGAGATTACAAGCAGCAATTTTTTCATATGTTCTACTGTTGTTTTCAGAGCCATGGTCAATCCCCTGTTAGGCTATACATATCTAGTAATTTTCATATTCGAGTGGCAATATATCTGCAACATTTTTTTTCAAAGAGGTGAAAAATTTCAATTTTTGATATGCTTATTGCATGCATAAAAAGCTGCTTTTTACTCTCCTTCTTCTCCCCTTTGGTCTGCACCTATTCCAACTTTTTTTTCTCCATTATAATGGAAAATTCTCCTCTAAAACTTTTACTCATGGCTTTGAAAAAAACTACTCCCAAGAGGTCTCTGGGCTTACATTTGCAAAATTAGATGAGATTTTTAGAGAGCCTTTTCATCAGATTGGGCAAGGCAAACAAATGATTGCTTTTGCAAGTGCAGATGGTAAGTATGTCCTCAAATTTTTCAATCCCATGCGACCTCTCAAAAAAAAATGGTACACAAATGAAAAATATTGGAAACGATATAGTTCTTTGAAATGGATTTCACGCGAATGGTTTGGGAAAAAAGCACGCCTCAAAAAACTTTTTAAAAGACACAAGCTCGCTTACGAATTATTGCAAGAAGAGACAGGACTTCTCTTTGTTCACCTCAGGCCCTCAAAACGTATCTGTCATCTTGTTTCTGTCACAGACAAGTGGGGAAAAGAACATCGAATTTCTTTAGCTGAGACTCCCTTCATCTTACAGAAAAAAGCCCAACTTGTCCCTTCCTATCTCCAACAGCTCATGCAAGAAAATAAATCTGATGAGATCAAACAAGCACTTGCACGCATTGAGGCACTTTTTGAAAGACGGCTGCAAGTGGGCATCACCGATCGGATTCAAACGATGGAAAATAATTATGGCTTTGTGGATGGAAAACCCATTCAAATTGATGTAGGACGGATCCGATATGATCCAACACTCAATATCGAAGAAGAGAGGGCCCGCATTTTAACAAATTTTCACACCTGGATAAAAAGCAACTATGATCACCTCCTACATTAATGGAAAATATCTCGAAGAAGCTGTCATCTCTGTATTTGATCTCGGTTTCTTAAGAGGGCATGGTATTTTTGAGAATTTCCGCACCTATCAAAGACAGCCTGTTTTTCTAAAAAAACGCCTCCTTCGACTGGAAAAATCAGCACGCGCGGTGGGAATCGATTTACCGCAGTCCTTGGAAGAAATTGAAAAAATAGTCCATTCCCTCATCGAAAATAATGGTTTCATTGAGTCTGTCATACGCATCATTCTCACTAAGGGGGAGACAGAAGATGGGATCACACCTTTGAGAAATAGTTCCCTAATTGTCATTACAATGCCGCTTACTCCTCCTCCTGCAGAATATTATGAAAAAGGGATCTATGCCATTACTGCAAATGAAAAAAGACCCATGCCCCACATCAAAACGCTTAATTACTTGCCTGCTCTCATGCTTTTAGATGAAGCGCGCGCAAAAGGCGCCCAGGAAGTTCTCTATTGTTCTGAGAATAAAATTTTGGAAGGGACAACCTGCAATTTTTTTGCGATTAAGGGAAATACCCTCATCACAGCGCCTGAGCAGATTTTGCCGGGGATCACAAGAGAGATCATTTTGCAAGAGGCAAAGAGCTCTTTTGCAATTGAAATGCGTCCCCTGCATCTAAATGAAATTGCTGAAATTGATGAAGCATTTGTCTCTTCTAGTATTAAAGAAATTGTCCCTATTGTTGCAATCGATGGCCAGAAAATTGGAGTCGGGATTCCTGGACCAAAAACTGCTGAAATTGCTGAACTATTTCACAGGGCTCTTTTTGAGCTGGCTCTTGATTAACTTTTGCACAAACCCGCTTTCCATCTGGATGGGATTGAGAGCAATGCGAATTTCTCTCACTGCAAAGCTGAGTGCATAAAGAAGGGCAAGCAGTCCTAAAACGTAAAAAAATAGGACAACAGAGTCCAATACTGGAAAAACAACGCTCAGGCCAATCAAAAGAGAGGTCAACACGAGACTGCTGATGCAAAAGATGAGCCAAAAAATGCATTTCTGCAAAAAGCGAGCTCTTTTCAGTACATCGGCGGTTTGGTCTTCTAAAAAGCGCAAAAATTGCTCGGCCTCTTGGCGTGCCAACTCCCCCCGTTTTTTTTCTTCTAAGCGGAAAATCTCTTTATATTCAGATAGCCTCTCGCGCTGCAAAGAGCGAAGCCTTGTTACGATAACAGACAAGCGATTATAAAATGCCAAACACAAAAGCCCGCAAGCAGAAATGATAACAACAGGCACAACAGAAGAGGTGATGATTTCAGTCCAAATATGCGAAGTAGGGTCCATATTTTTTTTTTACAGTTTTTCAAAGAAAAGTTGAAACTATTTCTGCATTTATTTTAGAATGTCTTCCAAAAATTGGAGAATTTATGACTCAAGCAATTTCTTCTCATCCAGTATCAATTTCACCTAATTCACCGCTAGAGCAATTCCATTTGCTCGATTCGAAAA
>JAAKFC010000013.1 GCA_011065225.1 Chlamydiota bacterium | reverse complement strand
ATCGTCGTCTTCTTGCATGAGCAAAATAAGATCTTTCATGATATTGGATGCCTCGATGAGCTGAAGATCCGAAAGACCGTAGCTCTCAGCCGTCTCGGAAAGAGAATCCTTGTTCGAAATTTCTTTAATGAAATTTTGGTAATTCTTGTTCTGCTCAATCCGTTGAGTGGAATTCTTTTTCAAAATCTCCATATAAGGGGAATAGGTATTGAGAATCGTTTGCAAATCAAATTTGTAGAGGCGCATGATCTGATTGCGATGCATGAGTGGAACGTCGGAAAAATCATCCTCGAAGTTAGCTGGGATCGTCTCATTTTCCAGGGGATATTTTGAATATTGCTCGCCAATTTCGAGCTCAGAATAGATGCCAGGCACGATGATGTCCGGCCTCACGCCTACGAGTTGGGGACTCTTACCTGAGACCGTGTAGTAACGACCACGAGTCACTTTGAATTCTCCTTTTGGGTTGATCTTCCCATAATTTGCTGATTCGAGAGTAAATGTCTGAAAAGTCCCTTTGCCATAGGTAGTTTTGTCTCCGACAACGATAGCCCGTCCGTAATCTTGAAGAGTTTGGGCCACAATTTCTGCTGCAGAAGCACTGGTCTTGTTCGTGAGTACGACCAAAGAGCCATCCCAAGCGATCTTCCCGTCAATGTTGCGCAAATGTTGGACCTTTCCCTTGTTGTCCTTGACCGATACGACAATTCCCTTCTTTATGAAGAGGCCTGTGACTGCAACTGCCTGAGGCAGAAGGCCCCCGGCATTATTGCGCAGATCGAGGATGATGCCCTTCAAATTGTGCTTTTCTTTCAATTCTTGAATGGCAGCATTGACGTCAGATGTCGAAGAGGTATGTGAGTCCTGATAAAATGAGTAGAGATTGATAATTCCAATCACCCCATCACCAAATGGTTCATAGCTCTTTTCCATGCGGGATTCAGTTAGGACCACCTCTCCTCGGGTGATCTCTATATCAAGCTTTTCTTCTCTTTTGTCTTCCCCTTCGCCAAAATCGCGCAGGATCGTTAAAGTGACTTTAGAGCCTTTGGGACCACGTATAAGTTCCACAGCCTCAATGATATCCATTCCTACCACCGGCTCTTGATTGACTGCGATGACCCGGTCATTGACATGGAGCTTGTTGCCCTCTTTAGCGGGTCCCCCTTCCAGAAGGCGGACTAGAGTAAATCCATTGAGATCATCTCGGAGTTGTGCGCCAATGCCAAAAAGCCTTTGCTGGACCTGAATCATGAACTGATTCGCCTCGGCAGGAGTGAAATAAGTCGTCTGAGAGTCGAGTGCGCTGCTCACTGATTTCAGAACAAGGGAAAGAATGAGCTGTTGTTTAGCTTTGGGAGAAGCAGGGAAGAGCTCATCCTGTCTTTTGACACGCCGCTTTTCCAACCTCTGTATGAACTGGTCCTTGATCTCTGCATCGAATTTTTCTGCTGCGTCCATTTGAAGGGAACGAATGCTCAAAATGCGCTCTTCTAGAGCTCCTTCAGTTTCTGCCCAGTCAAGGTCTTTAAAATCAGAGGGTTGCACGTTTTTAGGAAGGGGGGAATTTGCAATCTTCTTTTCGATCTGATTGCGACGATTAATTGCTGGAGCAATGGCCTCATGAAGAACATTGAAATTTGAAAAATTTTCTTTCGCAACATTTTCAAGAGTTTCTTCTAATAAGGCTTCTGTTGGCTCAATCCAATTAAGCACTTCACTCTTAAGAAGATAGGTCTTTCCTGGATCTACTTCATCAAAGTAATTATTAAAAGATCGAGCGATGAGCTCAGTTGTCAGCTCGTGATAATTTACATGAGCCTTTAGAATCTCTTGGATCTTAACTCTAGTGTCTCTGGGACTTAATTCTGGCGGTTTTGCAGAAGTCAACAGAAGGGCGAGAATAACCCCGATAATACGAAAAAACATATTCTAAATCCTTTTTTCGGAGCATACTAGATATACACATCCCAGTTCAAGAGTTGGTTTTTGACGGCGTCGGCTATTCCTCAAATTTTCCTTCTTTTTCTCGCTCCGTGTCTATGAACAGTGAAGCTCGTAGCAGACGGAAAATTTGAGGGTCTCCTTGCCAAAATTCCAATTCTTTAACTGGGATGTGTATAAAAATCTTTGTGGCTATGAAAAAAATATTTCTTCCTTGTTTTAATAAGCTCCTAATAATCAATAAGATAGGAATATAGAATAGCAATTTTTTGATCAATTTTCATCTAAATATAAGAGTTGCAAAAACTTAAAATTAGGGGTTGATTTCAATTCTAATTTATGAGAAAATAATATTCTATTTAAGGACAAGAATAATATAAAAAACAGAGGATGTTAAGGTCCGTAAACCAACCATTCTCAACCAACTGTAAGTTTGGAGGATATAAAAATGGATCAAGAATTTAGGCAGAATCTACATACTGCTAGCAATGATCAAAAAACTGAAGAGATGCCCGCACCATCTCATCAAGGAAAAAAACTAGTTTCGATTACAGAAGCGGCAAGAATCAATAATGTAACGAGACAAGCGATTTATGTTGCAATCAAGCAAAACAAACTAAAGGCAACGAAGCATACCACTCGTTGGACAATTGACCTAGCTGATCTGGAAGAATATCGACGCCAGAAATATTCTAGAACAAAGTCGATGTATGAAGGAGAGCTACTCTTCGACAACAGGAAGGGTTACTATTCTGTGAACCAAGCGGCAAAACTGCTTGGAGTTCCCTCTCAGAAAATCTATTACGCAACACGCGTAGGACTTCTAAAAGCATCTCGTAAAGGTGCTGCGTGGGTCATCCACGTCGACGACATCAACGGTTACAAAGAAAATTACCTTAAGCAGCAATTAGAAGATTCAAAAGTCATCTAAGCGTATAGCTATTGGTTAAATTTTCTAAGTCGGGCTTGTGTTTCCCCCAAGCCCGATTTTTTTTGCCTCTACTTTCCGCTTTTCTCTCATCTATCTTGGAGCATCTTTTCCAGATCTTTTCTCTCGCACTCCTCGGAAATATACTTTGTATATTCCCTTCGTCACTTGAGAAAAAATCTCAAAGAAAATCTGCACCAATCTAGATAGAGATTAAATCGGAAAGCAGAGGCTGGGAACCATTGTTCCCAATTAAAGTTTCCATGCGAAAACGGTTCCTGTCTCAACTCAATTCCTGGCCTAGTGCCAAGATAAATCGGAAAGCAGTTATTCAGCATCTCCTTAACAATATTTTGCCATTTATGACTGCATGGAGTACTCTTTAGCTCTATGAGGCTATCCCACTATTTGAAAAACATGCTTTTTGAGTCTTTTTATCCATCTTCCTGCTTCACTTCTTGGCCTACTTTACCAAGTATGTTCTGCGAAGTGAATCAAAAATCTGAAAAAAAATCCTTTGAAAAATCAAATTCTTCAAATAGTGAAATAGTCTCATGAGTACGTGGAGTTTAGATACGGTTTATTCTTCGGATGAGGCTTTTGAGAAGGATGTGCAAGAGGTGAAGGGCCTTTTAGTACGCCCTGAAAGGATTAAGGAAACTGTCCTTCAGGTGCAGGAAGCGGGCAAGGTATTGAAGCAACTCGAGTCCTATGTCGAATGCTTGATTGCGCAAAATCCCTCTGATCAAAATGCCCATAAGAAGAATGGCGCAATATCGGAACTTTTGGCCAATTATGAAGGAGCTTTGTTTGCCCTTGGCAATCGATTGGCGAAGATGGAAGAGTCTGATTTTAAAGGGCTTATTGGAGACTTGAAGGATATCAGTTTCTATCTTGAGGAGATGCGAGAGTGGGCAGGGAAAAAGAGTTCTACCGAGCAAGAAGAGCTGATCAATGCTCTTTCCGCAGATGGCTATCATAGCTTTTGGTCTCTCTATCAGACGTTCACGGGAAAGATAAAGGTCGGGAAAGAAGGGCTTTCTATTGGACAAGCTTATAATGCTCTTTCGGATGCCAATCGAGAAAAGCGACTTTTGGCTTTTCATGAATGGGAAGAGGCTTGGAAAGAAGCATCTGACTTTTTAGCACAGGTGCTCAATCACATCGGTGGTTTTCGGTTGAAGGTCTATGCTGCGAGGGGTTGGGATGATATTCTGTCAGAACCTCTTTTCTTGAATCGGATGCAGCCAGCTACAATGGATGCGATGTGGGGTGCTATTGAGGAGGCAAAACCGGCTTTCTTGCGCTATCTGCAGAAAAAAGCACAAATTCTTGGCGTGGAAAAGCTCTCGTGGGTGGATGTGGAAGCGCCGATAAGCGAAATGGATGAGGTGAGCTGGGAGCAGGCTTGTGAGACTATTTTGGAGCAGTTTGGAAAGTTTCATCCAAGGAAGGCGGCTTTTGCGAAAAGAGCTCTTGAGAATATGTGGGTAGAGGCTGAGGATCGCCCAGGAAAAGCAGCGGGTGGATTCTGCGTTTCTCTTCCAAAATCTCGTGAGAGTCGGATTTTTATGACCTATAAGGGAACGCCCATCAATGTGGCTACCTTGGCACATGAACTAGGACATGCCTATCATAATACTTGTGTTGAGCACTTGCCTTTCTTCCATCAGCAGGCGCAAATGAATGTGGCAGAAACAGCATCGACTTTTGGGGAGATGGTTGTCATTGATCAAGCGATTCAAGGGGCGAAAAATGATAAAGAGCGGCTGCAACTGCTCGATGACAAGCTGCAGCGCAGTGTGACGTATTTCATGAATCTGCATGCGCGGCTTCTATTTGAAAAGGCGTTTTATGCCGAAAGAAAAGAGGGATTTGTCTCTGTAAAGAGACTATGCGCGCTTATGGTCTCTTCGCAAAAAGAGGCCTACTGTGATGCACTAGCTGATTGGGATCCCTATTTCTGGGCGTCAAAAATGCACTTTTACTACACGCATTTTCCATTTTACAATTTTCCCTACACGTTCGGGTATTTGATGAGCACTGGTCTTTATGCTCATGCGAAAGAGGAGGGCTTTGGAGAAAAGTTCGATGCCTTTTTAGAAGATACGGCGCAAATGCAAGTAGAGGAATTAGCGCAGAAACATCTGGGTGTCGATCTGACAAAGCCTGATTTTTGGAGGGATTCTCTTTCTATTTTAGTTCAAGATATTGAAACTTTCATCAGTCTTCCAGGATTTTGAAGTCGCGGATCTGCAATTGAATGCTTGATTTGTTGAGGAAGGTGTTGATTTGCGGGGTGAAGGCCACGCGCAGGAGGAGATTTTTCCTAAGAAGCGGAGGGCGGCGAGCTGCCATATTAAAGGCAATGCCCTCAACCATCCGCTCATTTTGTTTGAGGTAGAATTTGAGATGGTCTTTACCCACAATTTTGGGAGGCCAGGCCTGATGCGCATCGGCATAGAAGATGGGCGGGGGGTTTTCATTTCCAAAGGGTTCCAGCAGATTGAGTGACTCCATGAAGTCGAAGGTGAGTTCCCCAAAATCGATCTTAGCATCGAGTTGCAGCTTGGATTGGATATCTTGCTCGGCGAGTTTTTTGTCAGCACTGGCGATGAAACGCTCACGAAAACGCTCGATATTTTCATGTTTGATTGTGAGACCTGCGGCATAGTCATGTCCGCCAAAATTTTCTAGAAGATCGGCGTTTTCTCGAAGAATGGGCAGAATGGGAAATTCGGGGATTGTTCGGATGGATCCTTTGCCAAGGCCGTTTTCGATTGCTATGATGAGGGTGGGGCGGTTGTATTGTTTGGCAATACGAGCAGTAATAATGGGAATGATGCCGGGGTGCCATTTGGTTGAATAGAGGAGAATGGCTCGGTGTTTGAAGATCTGAGGGTTTTTTTCGATATAGGCTTCTACATCTTCAGAATCTTTTCTCTCGATTTTTTGTCTTTCAATATTGTTGAGATCGAGCTCTTTAGCCAAAATTTCTGCCTGATCAGGGTCTTCATTGAGGAGGAGTTCTACTCCTTTGTTGGGATCGGCAATGCGCCCCAAGCTGTTGAGACGGGGGGCTAGTTTTGATGCGATAATAATGGTGGTCACATCGGAAGGGTCTACTTCACAAACGGTGAAGAGTTTGGTAAGGCCAATCCGCTTGCCAAGGCGCATTTGGCGCAAGCCGTAGCGGACGAGAATGCGATTTTCACCGAGCAGCGATCCCATATCGGCGATGGTGCCTAAGGCGACGAGATCGAGATAGCGCTTCAAATCGATTTTGCTCGGACTCATTTCCCCATTGGTGATCAAAGTGTTAGTGATCCCATGGGCAAGCTTAAAGGCAACGCCGACGCCTGTTAAATCGCGGTTTGGATAGGTGCTTCCCTTTAATTTGGGGTTGAGTGTTGCGACGCAATGGGGGAGTTGATCTGTGGGTTCATGGTGGTCGGTGACAATAACGTCTATTCCTTTTTTAACGGCTTTACCAATCTCTGCTGCTGCTGTAATCCCACAGTCGACGGTGATTAGGAGGGTACATTCATGGCTTGAAGCATAATCCAAAGCATCTAGCATGAGACTTTTATTGAGGGATGTTCGATTGGGAATATAGAAGAGGGTTTTGCAACCTACATAGTTGAGAAATTCTGTTAGAAGGGTTGCTCCAGTAATTCCATCTACATCATTGTCTCCATAAATGAGAATAGTTTCTTTATTTTTGAGTGCAAGAAGTACCCGTTCGACCGCCTTGTCCATTTCGGGAAAAAGATTGGGATCGAGAAGATTGGGGAGTTTTGCATAGAGATAATCGTGGATTTGATCGAAATTGGTAAAACCACGCGAAACAAGCACCTGTGCAGTAACAGGGTGAATACTTAGCTCATCGATTATCTTTTGATTCCATGCGGAATCTACCTGCGGATATATCCATAGGGACCCATCTTCCTGCGTTGTTGTTGGCTGCATGGTTTATTATACCTTGAAAAAATCCCGTTGCGCGTCGGTGTCAATATCGCAAAATGGTAGAAATAGGCGATAGCATTTTTGTTATTTTGCAATGGTGATTTCTTCTTTTGTTTATAAATTTTTTTTTATTGCCGCACTATTTGTGGTGTTGTTTTTTCCTTAGCTGCTGCGCGTGCATGGAAGAAGTTGAGCATTGGCGCGGCAATAAAGAGCGACGATAAGGTCCCAAAAACAACACCGATGACCATGACCAAGGAGAACGCAAAAATCGTGCTACCACCGAGAAGGATGAGCGGGAGTAAAACGAGCATGGTGGTGCAAGAGGTCATAACTGTGCGGCTCAAAGTTACATTTAATGCATGATTGATGATTTCTATGAAAGAAGATTTGCGCATCAGGCGGATATCTTCTCGAATTCTGTCAAAGATGATGATTGTATCATTGAGAGAATATCCGACGATGGCCATAAGCGCGGCAACAGTATTGAGATCGATTTGCATGGGGAGGCCAAGGAAGCTGAGGATGGCAAGGACAGCAAGGGTGATGGCGACATCATGGGCAAGGCAAAGGGTGGCTGAGATGGCATATTTGAATTCAAAGCGGATAGTGATGTAAATGAGAATACAGAAGATGGCAAGAGCAAGGCCCGTAAGTGCACTATTGCGCATCGAATCAGAGAGTTGTCCACTGATTTCATTCCAATTCTGATCTAAGGTGTGTAAGCTATCGGGGGATAGGAGTACGCCTGCTTTTTGAAGGCTATCCACAACCCACTCAACGCGAGGATTGTTCTCGTAGTCAAAGGCGCTTTCTTGCAAATCATTTTGCAGAGGCATTTGGAAGAAGGGCTTGCCTTCTTGTTGCATTCCTTTTCCTAAAAAGAGGCGGATGTGATTTCCTGGTGTGAGCTGACGCACTTGGAAATCCTGCGGGCTAGCTCCTGCTGTTGAGAGAGCTTTTTCAACCACAACGCGATAATCTGTATCTGCTTTTGGGTTTATTTCTAAGTTGAGAGAATATCCTCCAGTAAAATCCATACCCATGATGGTATTTCTTTGTTGTATGAAGAGATATCCACCTAGCAAAACGAGGATGGTGGAAGCGAGGAAGGCGACTTTGGAGTATTTCATGAAGTTGAATTTGCTCGCTTTGATGAGCTGCGACATGTTGAGTTTGGTGTTTTTTGGATTTTTCACCCATCCAGTAAAGAAATAGCGGGTCATGAAGAGTGCCGTGAACATGGAAGAAGCAATCCCGATAATAAGAGTGAGGGCAAAGCCTTTGATAGGGCCGGAATTAAATTGCAGCAAGACCAGGGCAGCAATGATGGTGGTTACGTTGGAGTCCAAAATAGCGGAAAAAGCTTTGCGATATCCTGAATGAACAGCTGTGGCAATGCGTCCTGATATCGCGAATTCTTCCCGAATCCGCTCGAAAACGAGAACATTGGCGTCGACGGCCATTCCAAGGGTGAGAATCCCACCCGCAATGGTAGCGAGAGTCAAAGTTGCGCCAAGATTTTGTAGTGTTGCCCACATAATTAGTAAGTTGACCACAACGGCAATGGAAGCAATAAAACCTCCGAAGCGGTAGTAAGCGACCATACAGAGGACAACGAGGATAAGGGCAATGACGGTGGCAAGAATACCAAAATTGCGCTCTCTTGCGCCGAGTTCTGGGCTAACGTTTTTCTCAGAGAGAATGCGTGGGGTAAAGGAAAGAGATCCCGCTTTCAGATCGGCTTCAAGCTGATCCACTTCGCGCTGCGTAAAGCTCCCTTCAATAACGCCCCCTTCCTTAATGGGAAAGTTCAATGTAGGAGATGTGATGATGCTGCCATTGAGAAGGACAGCCATTCTCCATCCCTCGCCTCCTGAGAAACTCGCATTGGGGGTTCCAGAGATTTTATCTTTGGAGAACTGGGATGTCCAGGCAAAAAGATCATCGCGCGGGTGGATCTTTTCTCCTGTTTTGAGAGTTTCTTTTCCTTTGATTTCGAAATTGAGGAAGTTTCCCTTGGTGGTGTCGTAGCCCGCCTGTACATTTTTTAGATTTGCACCTTCTACAGCAAAGTTGCGGAAGACGATTTCAAGAGGATGAGTTTTCCCTCGCCACTCTGTAAAATCTTCTCCACGTTGGAGGGCAATCATAGAGATGGCATCATTGAAGAGGTTGCTGCCAGTATGGTCTTGAGAACTGGCAAGGCGTAGGCCATTTTCATAGAGTGTGCGAGCCGCTTCACTTCGTGGTTGTAGTACATCGGGATCAAAGCAGTCGCCATGCATGTGCCGCCAAGCGATCTGGTTGATTTCTTCGGCAGTTTTGCAACCAGTGACAACGGCTTCATTCCAGATGTCTTGCAAGAATTGATTCGAAGCTTCTGCAAGGCTTGGATTGTTCTCGTTGAATTTCTCATTGACCAAGTGGAAGTACATGGTAGAGGCTTTGATGAGCTCATTTGCAGAAAGTTCCTGAGATCCAGGGAAATCTAAAGTAATGAGATTCCCTTCTCTTCGGATGCTCACCTCAGAAACACCCATTTTGTTGACTCTTTCATAGAGCTCATTGATTCCCTGGTTGATTTCCTCATCGCTGGTTACTTGTCGATTGTTTTGATCGCGCAGTTCAATTTGGACTGTTTTTCCACCAGACAAGTCGAGCCCCCAATGCAGGACTTTGCGCTCATCTCCGCGGAAGTATTTTTTACAGCTGAGCTTAAAATTGCTCCATAGAGCATTTTTTGTTGGTTTGGGGACATCATATGCATTGGCTCCACTCAGACCCAATTGCGCTGCATGATAGTCATCGCGCCACTTCAAGAGATCTTCATGGATGTGATTTTCGATTTTATTTTGTGTGAGGAGTCTCTGCAGGACATTCGTGAATTCGAGCACAGCAAAGCGCTTGGTTCCATTCACTGAAAAATCTTCGCGAGTGGCACTCAGAACAGGGAGATAAAAATCTTCTGCTTCAAAGACGAAATGGCCTGTAAGGTCACTTGTTGCAAGAGTGCTACCTGGGTAACCAAACATACCATTTTGTTGAAGGAGAACCTTAAGAGCGTTGAAATCTTTGAAGAATTGCTTCGAATCTTCCGAATTGGATGTTGCCTGGATCTTTTGGAGAATTTTATCGAGACCTTTGGCAATGACATAAATGGAGTTGTTGTGGAGGCCATGTTTGGGAGTCTCTGCTTGGCAAGCAGGAGCATAGACGAGAAGACCAAGCTTGCGCTCATGTGCTGGCAATTGCTGATAGGTCGCATAATCCCAAATGGGGAAGGCTTCTCTTTTTAAATCAGCATGTCTGGGATTCCAATGATTAGAGAGGGATTGATGGATTTCATCGGCGCGAGCTGCTGCAATCTCGGATAGGCGCAGGGTAAGAAAGCTGTTGCTTCCTTCTAATTTGTTCAATTTCACTAGAAAGTGGTTGCCATGGGGTTTGATTTGTTCCCCTGAAAGGCGGGAGTTATAGGCAATTTCGTTATAGATGAATTGATCCACTTGATCCTTAAGAAATTGCTTTCCTTGGGCCTGCATTTTCTCTTTTAGGGAGATCAAATCAGAAAAGAGATCAAATTCAATCGTCTCATTGCCCCAGTTGATCGTAAGAGCTTTGATGTAGGGATTCCGATCTTCGAAAAAGAGAGTTTGGAGTTTCTTTCCCTTTTCTTCTGTAATTACGAAACTTTCATCGAGCCTCGTGCTTAAGGACTCGTATGTCCAGGGAGCGTGGCCTGCTGCAAAAGCGAGTTTGTGTTTCTTGAGAAGGCCTTCGGCATCTTCTAAAGTTTTTTCCTGTGTTAGAAGTTGTTCTAAGCGCTGCTTCTTGGTGGTTTCAAGAAAGTCTCCTTTAGCTTGAAGAGACTGGGCTTCGGATTGCAAACTAATCCTCTCCAATTTCAGCTGATCTTTTGTCTGGACGACAGTTTGAATAAAATTTTGAATAAAGGTGTCCCGTTTGGGAGTGTCGATTTGAGAAAAAGAGGCAAACATGCGCTTTGCTGCGGCATCATTTTCTCCAAAAGCTTTTACAAAAGAGAGCAAATTTTGGGAAATTCTGAGTGTGAGATCAACTTTTTCCTGTCCGCTTTCTTTCGTTATGGCTGCTTGAACAAGTCCTGCATTTTCACTTGGCCCGCCGATGGCCATCCCCAGCTGCAGTGCCCGATCAAAAATGAGTGCGCGATAGAGAGGCGTAGGTGAGCCATTTGCAGTATATTTTTCTGAGAATTGGAAAAATTTTTCCTTTTGCGACGGGGCAAAATGTAAGGGGATTTTTCTTTGAACGATGACCGTTTTTGAAGAGATATCGCCTGTGTCATAAAGGGAAAGCTGACTTGGAACAAAAGAAATGAGAGAACCGGCTCTAGGGAGCGCCTTTCGAAAGGTATTGGCATCTTCAGTGTTTTTGAATGTAACAGAGATATGCTGAGGATTTTCGGAGTCAAGAAGAATGCCATTGGGTTTGAGATGAAGGGCTTTGCAAAAAGAAGCGAGCCATGACTCTACTTCATCTTCGAGTTGATTGACCCGATCCATGATATTAAAAGAAATTTTCGATGCAGCTTCCTTGTGAATTGGATTTTTTAATTGTTTGGAGTAGAAAAAGACGGTCGGTAAAATATTGTACACCGTCAAAAAGAGCACACCTAAGATGATCAATTGCTGCCAACGCTTTCTTTTTTCCATTGATTTCCTAGTAGATAAATGAATCCTTAAGAAAGTAAGAGTAGCTGACCAAATGGAAATTGTCTACTCAAAAAAAAAATTGTCTCGCTGTTTTTTCTTTCTTTTCAACTGAGGATTATGTTATACACATCGTGAATAAAGAATTGGTTTTCCCCTTCATCGGAAATCCCTGCCTTTCGAATCTTCTCCATCGCTCATATTCAGGAATATGAGCTGCTTCGAAGCTTCGAAATTCAGGGCCCCGATTTTGGCAAAATTCCAATTCTTCAATTCAGATGTGTATATTAAGGATATCTCTTGAATTAGCAAATTTTCAAAATGCCTGGAATAATTGTTATTGGCCTTCAGTGGGGGGATGAGGGAAAAGGAAAAGTCGTTGACTTGCTTGCCTCTCGTGCTTCTCATATCGTTCGCTCGCAAGGGGGAAATAATGCGGGTCATACTATTAAAACGGAGGGGAAAGAATTGGCCCTCCATCTTCTTCCCTCAGGAATTCTTCACCCCCATGCGCATTGTTATATTGCAGGAGGGTGTTTGATTGACCCCAAGGTTCTCACTGAGGAGATCAAAAACGCTGAAGAAGGAGGCATTGCCCTGATGCACCGTCTCCATATTTCGCCATATGCTCATGTCATTTTCCCTATCCACTGCCTTCTTGATCGTCTTCATGAAGAAAAAAAGGGGAAAAAAGCAATTGGAACAACTGGGCGGGGGATTGGTCCATGCATCGAAGATCGCTCCTCGCGAGTTGGCCTCAGAATGGCAGAACTCATTCGCCCAGATATTTTTGAAAAAAAATTGCATCTATTCTATGAGATGAAAAATCTTATGTTGGAAAAGATTTTTGGGCAAAAACCAATCGATGTGAAGGCAATATTTGAGGAATATGCGATTTTTGGAGAATTTCTCCGTCCCTTTATAACCGATGTCGAAGGGAGGATTAGTGAGGCACTCTTTCGCGATGAAACGGTTTTATTTGAAGGGGCTCATGGAACACTTCTCGATACGATTTATGGGAGTTATCCATATGTAACGTCATCCTCTACTCTTGCATCGGGTATTTGTGCAGGAGCTGGCATTGGACCGAGATACATTGATGAAATCTTTGGCGTGCTTAAGGCCTACACGACGAGAGTAGGAGCAGGACCTCTTCCCACAGCAGTGGATCCTGACACACTTGAAAATTTCCAAAAGGCCCAAGATTTTCGTGAAGTGGGAACTACGACAGGAAGGGTAAGAAGAATTGGCTGGCTCGATCTCGTGCTCGCCCGTCATGCTGCTGTATTGAATGGGGTTACCCAACTTGTTTTAACCAAACTCGATATTCTTGATGTATTACCTGAGATTTGTATTTGTGTTGGCTATTTTTTGGATGGGCAAAAAATTGATAAACCCCCTCCTCTTATTGAAGACTGGGAGCGTATTGAACCGATCTATGAAACCATACCTGGTTGGCAAACGTCGACAAAAGAAGTTGAAAAAATTCGCGAACTTCCAAAAAATGCACGCAAGTACATCGATAGGATCGAAGAATTTTGCAATGTATCTATAGGAATGATTTCTGTGGGCCCCGCGCGTGAAGAAACGATAGAAGTAGATGAGGAATGGATGTGAATACAATTTTGCCACCAAATAGAATCTATCCTGAAAAGAATCTTCTCACTTTGAATCGTTTTCGTATTCCAAAACATATTGCTATTATTATGGATGGGAATCGTCGCTGGGCCATGTTGCATGGTCTTCTTCCCATGGCTGGGCATTTTCAAGGAGCCGAAACTCTCCTGCAGATTGTACGGGCAGCGTCGGAATTGGGTGTTGAAGTTTTGACAGTGTATGCCTTTTCTACTGAAAATTGGAAACGCACCCCTGAGGAAGTCGAAGCTTTGATGAAACTTTTCAAAACCTATATAGTAAAACAGAAAAATCTGATGCTCGAAGAAGGAGTCCGCCTTGATGTCATTGGAGATATGTCCAAACTTCCTCATGATGTGCGAAAAACTCTTGATGATGCTATTGAGACAACAAAAGGGGGGGAACGCTTCAATTTAGTCCTTGCGCTCAATTATGGAGGGAGAGATGAGCTCAAGAGGGCGGTTTCGGCAATAGTCGAAGATTGTCTTTCAAAGAAGCTTTCAAAGGAGGAAATTACTGAAGAGCTCATTGCAAGTTATCTCGATACATCGAGATGGAAAGATCCCGATCTTTTGATCCGAACCAGTGGAGAGAGTCGTCTCAGCAACTTTTTATTGTGGCAGATTTCATATAGTGAAGTATTCATGACAGATGTTCTCTGGCCTGATTTCTCGGAAAAAAATTTACTTGAGGCTATTCTCGAATACCAAAAGAAAAACTTGAGGATAGGGTCATGAAATTCAATCAATTCGCAGATTTAAGCAAAAGATTTTCCGTGACAATCGCAATTTTTTTTGTTCTCATCCTTCTCATCGCGTTTTCTGCAAATCCCATTGTCAGTGTCTTTGTCGTTGCAGCAGTTGCTGCTATGGCAGCTGTTGGGGTTTGGGAATATGCTAAGCTTGCAAGTACAAAAGGAGTCAAACCGGCAGTTACTTTAATGGTGATTGTTGCTGCCTGTGAAGTGGTCGCTTTTTTCATTGCTCATAAGTGGATCCATTCGCAGGAGTTGCCTGTTTTTATCTTTGCCGTAGGGCTGGGACTTTTCTTTTTAAATCGGTTCCGAAAAGCGGAAGAAGCCCTGGTAAATGTCGCCGTCGATTTCTTTGGCGTTGCCTATGTGGCTGTCCCTTTGAGTTACATGCTGGCGATTCTCTATCCCATAGGCCCGTCGCCAGTAATTGACGGGAGATGGTGGCTTTTTTACCTCATTGCTGTGACCAAGATCACAGATGTAGGCGCCTATTTTATTGGGCGTCTATGGGGCAAAACCGCACTAGCGCCTATTTTAAGCCCTAAGAAAACAGTTGAGGGTGGGATTGGAGGGCTTGCTTGTGCTGTCCTTTTCAGTTTGGGAATGGTCTATTTAGGAAAAACTTATGCGGGGACCACTTTTCCTTTAAAATATCTCGATGCACTTTGGCTGGGCCTTCTCATCGGTGTTTTTGGGCAAATTGGTGACCTTGCAGAATCTATGCTCAAAAGAGATGCCGACGTCAAAGATAGCAATCGGATTCCAGGATTGGGAGGGGTACTTGACATGATCGATTCTCTGATCTTCACAGCTCCCATCGTTTACTTTTATTTGCGTTGGTACACTCTGTCATGATTATCACCATTGACGGTCCATCAGGATCAGGCAAGACAACCATAGCTAAGAAAGTTGCTGAAAGGCTGGGGATGATCTATTTCGACACTGGAGCGATGTATCGCTGTGTCTCTTATGGTTTAATTAGAGAAAATATTTCCCTATCAGATACTAGAGCCATCGATCGTTTCTTAGAAATATTTGCTTTTAACATCCACTTAGTTGATGAGGAAAAGCGCTATTTCATTGGCGATGATGATGTCACAGATGAAATTCGGACCCAAAAAGTCAATGAAATAGTTTCAGAAATTTCCGCCATGCCAAATGTGCGAAAAGCCATGTGGAAGTTGCAACGGAAATGGGGGGATGCACAAAGCGCTGTTTTCGAAGGACGCGATATGGGCTCTGTGGTATTTCCCAATGCTGATCTCAAAATCTTTCTCGATGCTCGTCCTGAAATTCGTGCACAGAGAAGATTGAAAGAAATGCAAGAAAAACTTCCAAAAGAGGCTAAAGATTTCGATGAAAAGAAAATGCAGGAAGAACTGAGGCGCCGCGATACCTATGACCGCACACGCAAGCTCGCTCCTCTAAAATGTCCAAAAAAGGCGATTCGCATCGACACATCCAATCTCGATATAGAAACCATCGTGCAAAAAATTGTCGATTGTTATCGCGAAAGAGCAAACAAGATGATTCCCACTTGGCTTCACTCGCGCAAAATGTGTTTTTCCTATCGAGTCGTTATCTTTTTTTCTTGGTGCTTCTTCAAAATTTTCTATCGCCATAAAATCTATGGCTTAGAACATTATGTCAAAAGAGAAGCGATCATTGCCCCCAATCACAATTCTTATTTTGATCCGCCCCTGGCAGCTATTTCTTGGCCGGGAGAGGTCCATTTTCTTGCTAAGGAAGAACTATTCAAACCTTTTCTTTTTGGCCGATTTATCCAAGCTCTCAACTCCCATCCGATTAAGGGAGATGTAGGAGATGTTTTCGTCTTTAAAACCATCTTGCAACTCTTAAAAGAAGGGAAGCAAATCATTCTCTTTCCAGAAGGGGGAAGGATGGATGGAGAAATTGGAGAAATCAAACCAGGAATAGGAATGCTTCTCATGCGATCACAAGCAGCGATTATCCCTACTTATATTCATGGCACATATGAAATTTGGGGACGAAATC
>JAAKFC010000129.1 GCA_011065225.1 Chlamydiota bacterium | reverse complement strand
CAGGGAATACTCTCTATCGCGCTTCTGTGACATATCCTCTAGCTGCAGTGGAAAAAACCCAGCCAGAGGCATTTCTCGACTCATTTCAGATAAAAAGCTAATTTCCCCTTGAACCAAACAAAAATTTTTCTATAATGTACTCTTTTTTTTACAAAGGGAAGAGAGCAATGACAGACATTCACCCAGTTGAAAGAACGGTATGGCCTCAAGAACATCCTAGTCAAATAAAAAGCTTTGAAATTCGTCCTCCCGAAGAAGTTAAAATGGATAGAATTTATGCTTGCATTAGGACAAGTGAAGGGGAAACACTTAATGAATATATAGAGAATTTTTCAGGAACTATCACATTAAATCTTTCTGCCATTGTTTCAGAGAATGATGAATTTGTGGTTTGGGGCTACCAAAACAACAACCTTGTAGCAGAGTATACTGGAAACGTATTTCTTTTACATCGTTTAGATATAATTAATTTGCGGTTGTGTAATTACAGATAAACAATTTTGTTCTTCTAACATTTCTATTTCCACTTCATCTTCTACTGCATAATAGTCTTTCATAGCTTCGTTAGGAATTACAAAAACTTCTCCACTATATGGATCGCGAATTGTTGTTTTTTTATCTGTGACTTTGTCAACGACTATGGCATGACCAGAAAAATATGGGTGATCAATCGCTGTGAGAACTGGAAAACCAGATTCTGCAATTTTGTTTCGAATATGTTCCAGGGAATTTTCCCTAGGAATTTTTGTAAGTTCTAGGGACACACCAATTTCCGTTGCTTTTTGTTTAACATTTTCTGCATTAAGCAAATCGGCGTTTTGAAACCAGGTCCAAAAGGAATCATTTAATGCTAGGGGTTTTTCTGTCCGAATGATGTCGGTAAGCAACATAGCAAGCGAATAAGCCCAACAACTTTTACTTTTTGGAGGCTGTTTGAATACGTTGTGTTTAATTCCTTGGTCTTTATAAATTGGCTCTAGAGATAACTGTAAAGGGCCAGGAAATTGAATGGGCTTCAGGTCATTTTCGATCTTAATATTTTTACCAGGGAAAGCTGGTTTATTGGATTTGTGAAGGGAAAAACCTGGCGTAGCAGGGATCAGAGGACTGATATTACTTCTAGTAGGAGTTGTTGGAGGCGTAAAAATGCAACTTTTAGACTTATCGGTTTTTGATGTGGTGCTACTAATATCATTGTTATTTTCTTCAATTATCTTTTGTTTCTTCGTAGGTGGAGGGCTGAATTCTGGGGTTATTGGATACATAATATCTCCTTATTCTTAAATTATTCTTTAATATTACATTAAATATATATAAATGTCAAATAATTATTCTAATTTTTAGTATATATCTAATAATAAATGATTTGGTTGATTTATTTCGAACGGGTTGAGTAAAGTGGAGCAAAATCCTAAATGAGAGGTATATATGGCAAAACTCTATTTTAGACATGGTACTGTGGGAAGCGCTAAGACGCTCAATCTCTTAGCTGTAGCTCATAATTATCGGCAGCAAGGCAAAGAGATCCTTCTGCTCAAGCCAGAGCTTGATGATCGCTTCGGCAAGGAGAAAATCAAATCGCGGGCAGGACTCGAGATGCCAGCCGATGTTCTAATTCGCAAGGATACGGATCTTTTTCTCTTAGATTTTGAGGGCGTTGACTGTATCTTAGTCGACGAGGTCCAATTTATGGCTTCTCGTATCATTGAACAATTTCGGACCATTAGCGTTGAAAAAGGGATTCCCGTGATTTGCTATGGGCTGAGGACAGATTTTCGCTCGAATCTTTTCGAGGGTTCGAAAAGGCTCTTAGAGCTGGCTGATTCGATTGAAGAGGTGAAGGCGACATGTCACTTTTGCAACCGCAAATCGATCATGAATTTGAAGCATGTGGATGGGGTTGCGGTAAGTGATGGGCCTGTGATTCAACTTGGAGCGGAAGAGAGCTATTTTCCTGCATGTTATAGCTGCTATCAAATGCAACTTGCTCCTGCTGTGACTAAATAAGATCAGCGGCGATTTTTTCGCGGATATCGGCCATGTATTCCACCATAAAGTGGAGGTTGTGAATGCTCGCGAGAGAAAGTGCAGAGAGTTCCTTGGCCTTAAAGAGATGGTGGATATAAGCCAGTGAAAAATGCTGGCAGGTAGGGCAGGAGCAGTTTTCATCAATCGGGCGAAAGGCATTGGCATTGCTCGCGCGAGTGAGCCTTATAGGGCCTTTCCATGAAAGAGCAAGGCCATGGCGTGCAGTGCGCATGGGATATGAACTATCAAAGGTGTCGATTCCAAGTGCAATGCCCATATCAATCGATTCTAAATCTCCAATTCCTAGCAAATGGTTGGGCTTTTCTTTTGGTAATAAGGGAAGGGTGTGCTCGAGAATGGCATGCATTTCTTGCTTGTTTTTCCCCATACTTCCGCCGATGGCAAATCCATCAAAATCGAGTTTGGTGAGAGTGTCACAGCTGATCTTTCGAAGATCGAGGTCGATGCCGCCATGGATAACGGCGTATATGGCTTGACCATTTCGATTTTTTAGATGTGTATCTAGAGAGCGCTTTTCCCAGCGATGAGTGCGGGCTAGGGAGGCTTTGAGGGCATCATTTTTGATATGGTAGGGGGGAAGTTCATCAAAGGGGATGATGATATCAGCGCCGAGGTCTTTTTGTGCTTCTATAGAACTCTCAGGTGTGAGAAGAACTTTTGAGCCATCTCGATAGGAGCGGAAAAGTACTCCTTCCTCACCGATTTTCATGACGAGATTGCGGCTTTGTTTGTTGCCTCGCCCCTTCAACTCATTGGATACGGAGCCATAAGCGAGACTGAAGACTTGGAAGCCGCCAGAATCGGTGATGATCGGGAGTTGCCTATGGATGAAATTGTGCAGGCCGCCGGCCTCTTTTATGACTTTTGTACCGGGTTGCAAAAGGAGATGATAGGTATTGCAAAACATCAATTGTAGACCGATTTCAGAGACAGTGGCATTATCAAGAGCTTTGATGGTGCCATTAGTCCCAACAGCGACAAAATTAGGGGTATCAATGACTCCATGAGGAGTAAATATTTTGCCTACGCGAGCGGCAGATTTTTTGGATTGATACAGAATTTCAAACATGAGTCTATCCCGAATTGAAGATTTTTTTAGATTGAGGAGATTTTTGTGGCAGTTTTTGATCAATTTTTGAGGACAATGTGTAGGCACATGGCCGAAAAAATTGATCAAAAAAAGGCCAAAAAGATGCCAATAAAAGGAAAGCTTCAGTTCGGGATAGATTCATTGGGTTGCAACTTTTTATAAAGTGTCATGAGTGGACCAATGGTCAGGATAACGAGTACTTTGAGCAAAAAACTGACAAAGATGATATCGAAGAGGTTTGCAACAAGGCCATAGAGTCCGAAGAAGCTGAAGAGGATGGTATCTAAGAATTGGGAAAGGGTTAAGGAAAGGCTGCTTCGCACAGGAAAAGAAGTGCGTGGTAAAAGTTTACTGAGCCATCCAAAGCAGCGAATATCGAAGTGCTGGGTAAAGAAAAAAACGAAAACGGAGGCAAGGAGAAGGCGCGGGGCGGGTGTGAGAAGCTCTGCGTAGGAGAAATGAGCGGTGTCATGAAAACTTGGAGCAAAGCGCAGGTGTATTTGCGACATAATGACAAAAAAGGCCATGAAGAAAAAGCAAATGCCAAGGGCTTTTTTACTCTCTTCTTTTCCAAAATATTCGCGCAAAAGATTGATGCAAAGCATGCTCCCTATAGCAAAGGCATCGCTGCAGGTCACAGTGAATCCAAATAGAGAGATTTGTTTGAGAACGAAAAAATTGGCAAGAATTGCTTGAACGCAGACAGCAGTGATGAGGGCACCCTTTCCAAGGCGAAAAGCGCCGTAGGAAAAGAGAAAAATAAAGAGTATTTGGATAAGAAAGGTTAATTCGTTCACAAGAATGTATATAGAATAGAGAACTAGCGATTAAATCGCTAGGAGGCTTGGCTGTAAGGGTAAAGTTTTTATGTGACAGATCTTCTGCAGTATTGCCCTTTCTTGAGGATTTTGAAGAGCATCATGAATGGTTTTTGCAAAGAATCCACGCAGTTTATCTTTAAAAAAAATGCCATCGATCTGGATCCGATTTCCATTCTGGACAGCTTTGAATACGTCATCTGCTTTAACCCAAGCAATTTTTGTTTTCTCCATCCGGCAATGTTTAGAAAATTTTCTTTTGGTAAACTCTTTATTGGTAATCGTTGATGGATTCTCAATTTTCATGAAGAACATCTTATACTTTTTTAAACCAATAGAGGAGGCTAATGAAATCTTTCCTTGAATGGTTTCTTTGTCATCTAAAATATCACGACTTTCTTCCCAGCCTTCGCGAGCAGCTGTTTGTATAACTGTTTCTTCTTTATTTTTCCCCCCACCAAAATCGCACCAGGTATTCTTTGCACGCCCATAACCTTCTTTAGAAAGTAAAAAATAGACCTCATTATTTTGCACACAATAAGGGAGTACTCCCCCGCCGTTATGAGTCGCTGCTTGAGTACTTTGCTGGGAAAAATACTTCCAGGCACAATACATAATGATAGCTGCAATGGAGAGAACTGTCCCAATTGAGCCGTATTGTATAAAGGACTGATTATTAAGAACATTCGTAATTTTCATATAAATATTATAAAGGTTAATAATCCTTTTTATCTAGAGATTTTTTTTACCACAGAGATCACAGAGCCCACAGAGACTT
>JAAKFC010000128.1 GCA_011065225.1 Chlamydiota bacterium | reverse complement strand
GATTGGATTTGCTCTTCTGGAATACTGGGAAGGCTTGCTAATTCATACGACTCTTGATAGAAATGGGAAAAGGGAAAGTACTGATAGCCAGCAAACTTTTTATTGGGGAGGCCCTTTGCTAAAAACTGTTCCCAAGCTTTTTCTCGAATTGCTTTTTGCAAAGGACTAATCCCATCGAGATTAGAGGTAAAATGCCTTTCTAGCTCAGCAATAAATTCTTCTTTCACGCTTCAACCTCAAGCCAATCGTATCCTTTTTCTTCAAGTTCTATTGCAAGCTCATGATTGCCGCTTTTGACAATCTGTCCATCTATCATCACATGCACGAAGTGGGGGCGAATGTAATCAAGAAGGCGCTGGTAGTGGGTGATAAGAAGAAGGCCTTTTTCTGGAGAAAAAAGCCTTTTCACACCGCAGGCCACAACGCGCATCGCATCAATGTCGAGCCCTGAATCGGTCTCATCTAAAATGGCCATATGAGGATCTAAAACGGCCATTTGTAAGATCTCATTGCGCTTTTTCTCTCCGCCGGAAAAGCCTTCATTGAGATTTCTATCAGCAAATTCTTCCTTCATTTCGAGCAGTTTGAGTTTTTCGATGAGAAGTTCTCGGAAAACTTCTTCTGAAATAAGGGAATGTTCTTGTGCTTTGCGCTTGGCATTATAAGCGGCATGAAGGAATTGCATATTGCTGATGCCGGGAATTTCAATCGGGTATTGGAAGCCAATAAAGAGGCCCAAGTAAGCTCTTTCCTCCGGGGCAAGCTCGAGGATGTTTGTCTGCTGAAAAAGCACTTCTCCAGAGAGAATTTCATAGGAAGGGTCTCCAGCCAGCACTTTGGCAAGAGTCGATTTCCCCGCTCCATTAGGTCCCATGATGGCGTGGATTTCTCCTGCTTTGATTTCGAGATCGATTCCTTTGAGGATCACTACCTCATCGACTGATACATGTAAATTTTTAATCCTTAGCATAGTGTTTCTATCCCACAGAATTTTCGAGTTTAAGGGTTAAGAGCTTTTGCGCTTCAATGGCAAATTCAAGCGGCAATTCACGAAAAACTTCTTTGCAAAAACCATTGACGATGAGATTGATTGCATCTTCTCGATCAATACCGCGCGCCTGCAAATAAAACAGCTGCTCCTCATTCATTTTTGAGGTGGAGGCTTCATGCTCCACTTCACTGGATCCATTTGCCATTTCGATGTATGGAAAAGTATTGGCAGAACAATGATTCCCAACGAGCATCGAATCGCACTGGGTGTAGTTGCGTGCACCTTCTGCGCGAGGAGCTACTTTCACAAGGCCACGATAGGTATTGTGCGACTCGTCAGCAGAAATTCCCTTCGAGATGATGGTAGAACGGGTATTTTTGCCCAGATGGATCATTTTGGTTCCGGTATCGGCCTGCATTTTTCCGCTGGTCAAAGCAACAGAATAAAATTCGCCAACAGATTCGTCCCCTTGTAAGATGCAGCTGGGGTATTTCCAGGTGATTGCAGCGCCTGCCTCAACTTGTGTCCAAGAAATTTTTGATCGATAGCCTACGCAACGTCCACGCTTCGTCACAAAGTTGAAGATGCCTCCCACTCCTGTCTTGGGATCTCCGGCATACCAATTTTGCACGGTGGAATATTTGATCTCGGCATGCGCCTCGGCAATCAGTTCGACGACAGCGGCATGAAGTTGGTTATTGTCATAGGCCGGTGCCGTACATCCTTCTAAGTAGCTCACATAAGAACCCTCTTCAGCAATGATCAAGGTCCTCTCAAATTGGCCTGTGGTTCGATCATTGATTCGGAAATAGGTGGAGAGTTCAATGGGGGATCGCACTCCTTTGGGGACATGAACAAATGAGCCATCGGAAAAGACGGCTGAATTAAGAGCAGCAAAGAAGTTATCGCCAATCGGGACAACTGTGCCGATGTATTTCTCAATGAGTTCTGGAAATTTTTGCATCGCCTCTGAAACAGAACAGAGTGTCACACCTGCTTCTTCTAAGGTTTTTTTAAAAGTTGTTCCTAAAGAAACAGAATCAAAGATCACATCGACGGCAACACCGCTGAGCCTCTTTTGCTCTTCGAGAGGAATGCCCAATTTCTCAAAAGTACGTAGGATCTCGGGATCGACCTCATCGAGATTTTCTAGGGATTGCTTTTTCTTTGGGGCCGAGTAGTAACAAATCTCTTGGTAATCAATAGGATCAAAGCGGACGTTTGCCCAAGTGGGCTCATCCATCAATTTCCACTTTTCAAAAGCGCGCAGGCGAAACTTAAGAAGAAAATCGGGTTCGTTTTTCCTCTTTGAGATTTCCCGGATGATGTCTTCATTCAGCCCTTTGGGAAGGCTATCGGTCTCAATATCAGTAGAAAATCCGTATTTGTACTTAGTTTTTTCTTTTAAAATTTGTTTTGTATTCATAGCTTATGTCAAATGATAGCACATTTTCTCAGCAATGGCGAGTTCTTCTTGGGTATCGATTCCAATAATTTCTTGGGTCGTTTCATGCACCTGGATTTGCATGCCATGATAGAGAAAACGGAGTTGTTCAAGACTTTCTTGCTGTTCTAAAGGACACGGGGAAAGGCTGGAAATTTTTCGCAGAGCTGCATCGGTATAGGCATAAATCCCTATGTGCTTGTAAAGATTTTTTTTATCCGAAGGGATACAGCTCCGAGAAAAATAAAGAGCATGGCCTTTTGCATCACAGACTACTTTGACGATATGAGGAGACTCAATTTCTTCTTCTTTTTTGATTTTCCGCTTCAAGGTCCAGACTTCTCCTGAATTGCATGATTGCAAAAGACATGCAATGGTCTCTTCTGTGATGAAGGGCTCATCGCCCTGCCAATTGACCCAAATATCGCCCTGGACTTTTTCTTTGGTCTGCAGCTCGATGAGACGCTCGGTTCCACTTGCACAAGTCAGAGAAGTGAGAAGGGCCTCTCCCCCAAAATCCGTGACTACTTCATAAAGCTCTGGGTCATCGACAGCAACGACAACTTTGTCAAAGAAAGACACTCGCATCGCTCCTTCAAAGGCCCACTGGATGAGAGGTTTTCCTCCAAGAGGAACCAATAATTTACGGGGAAAGCGTGACGACTGCATTCTTGCTGGGATGACACAGACGATGGATTTATTTCCGAGCATACCACTCCACTGTTTTATCAATTCCCTCTTCAAAAAGGTGTTTGGGATTCCAGCCCAATTCTGTTTCAAGTTTTTTAGTGGAAAGGGCATAGCGCAAATCATGCCCGGGGCGATCTTCTATGAAAGTAATGAGCTCTTGATAGGTTTTGGGATTTTCCCCTTGTTTTTGCGCTACTTTTTCGATCAAGAGGTGGAGGAGATCGATATTGCGCCACTGGGATTTGCCCCCAATATTGTAGTTTTCTCCCCTTTTCCCTTTTTGCAAGATAAGCCAAACCCCTTCAGCATGATCTTCAACAAAGAGCCAATCCCGCACATTGATTCCCTTGCCATATACAGGAAGTGGCTGTTTGGCTAGACAGTGAGAGATCATCTTTGGAATGAATTTTTCTCGGTATTGGCAGGGCCCAAAATTGTTGCTCGAATGGGAGAGGGTGATAGAAAGACCATAGGTATGAGCATAAGCGCGGACAAAATGATCTGCTGCTGCTTTAGAAGCAGCATAAGGGGAATTGGGCCGATAAGGGGAAGTTTCAGAAAATTCCCCTTTCTCAAGAGAACCATATACTTCATCTGTCGAAATGTGATGAAAATGCACCTCAGGGAATCGGCGGACAACTTCCAGAAGGGAAAGGGTCCCCTCTACATTCGTGCGATAAAAAAGTTTTGGATCAGCAATACTTCGGTCCACATGGCTTTCCGCAGCAAAATGGACAATTGCTTCGATCTGATGAGTTCGCAAGAGCTCTTCGATAAGGGGGCCATTACAAATATCTCCATGCACAAAATGATGCCGGGGATCTTTCAAAACTTCCTTGATATTTTCGAGATTGCCCGCATAAGTGAGAAGGTCGAGTGTAACTACCTTTTCAATATCCTTTTGAAGGAGGTAGCGGACAAAGGCAGAGCCCATGAAACCAGCTCCCCCTGTGACAAGAATGCGCTTAATGTAGTGATGAGACATGATCGAAATATTCCTTGAGGATAGTTTCCCACATGCGAGGTTTTCTTCCAAGCGTCAGAGAGACCTTTTTCGTATCAAGCACAGAATAGATTGGGCGAGGAGAAACGTTAGGAAAAGCATTCATGGAGACTGGAGAAATTTTTTGACATTTTAGAGGAATTCCACGCGAGGTAGCCTCTTGAAAAAAATCCTTTGCAATTTTGTAGCGGGAAACAGCCCCTTCGTTAGCAAAATGGAAGAGGCCACTATGGCAACTTAAGTCCACAAGTGCCCCTGCTAAATCACGATTATAGGTAGCCCGATTCACTTGATCATGGACAGCTTGTATGTGATCTTGCTCCTGAAGGTTGGAAAGAAGTGACGATATGAAATTTTTTCCTTCATGACCAAAGATCCATGAGGTACGGACAATACAGGCGGAAGAGAGCTGCTCGAGGACTCTTTCCTCTCCCTCCCATTTGCTTCTGCCATAGACACCAAGAGGATTGGGACGATCTTTTTCGTGGTAGGGCACATCTTTCTCTCCATCGAAGACATAATCAGTGGAGACATGGACAAGGCGCATCCCATTTTCACGGGCCACAATTCCAACATTTTCTGAACCAGTGGCATTGATGGCAAAGGC
>JAAKFC010000127.1 GCA_011065225.1 Chlamydiota bacterium | reverse complement strand
CACCTTGCAAGTGGACAAAATGTTTTCATTTCAGCGCATGGCAATTCGCTTCGTTCTATCATCATGCATCTTGACAATCTCTCGAAAGAAGAAGTTCTGAAACTCGAGCTGGCCACAGGAGATCCAATCATCTACGAATACGAAAACGGCTGCTTCAAGAAGATCGCAAATGGCTGACTGGATTTTTCTTGATCATCATACTCGGACTCGTCCATCGGATGATCTCACCCTGCAATTTGCCAAAGAAGCCAAAAGCCATTGGCTCATGGGGCCAACAAAAAAAGCAAAAGAAGAGATCTGTGAAATTCTGGGTTTTCCAAGTGGCAATATTCGCCTCAAAGCCAATCGATTTGAAAGCCATATCCATCTTCTGTTTTATCATTACATCGAATCGATTCGCCAGACAGGACGCACGCACATTCTTACCCTGGAAAATGAACAGGAAAGCATCCTATCTGGAATCAAACATCTCGAAAAGTTTGAGGTACAGGGAAAAATTCTGCCGGTCAATGATAAGGGACAGCTCACGGGAGCAGTATTGCAAGAAGCAGTGCGTGCGCGCTCTAGTCTTCTTTCTCTTTCCTTTGCGCATCCAAAAACAGGAGTGATCCAGCCCATTCATGATCTGATCCGCATTTGCAGGGAAAATGACATCCAAGTTCATCTCGACATCAGCGCTGCAATTGGCAAGCTCTACTTTCAGCTCTCAGATTTCGATGCGGATTTCATCACTTTGGATGGGGCGCTACTTGGCATCCCCTTTCCTATGGGGGTGATTCTTTCTAAACATCCCCTTTGGCAAACTCAGGAAGCATCTTATGCACAATACTCCAATTTGGCCGTTGCACTTAAGACAAACTTTGAAAAGATAGAGACCTATGCGATGGAGACAGCACGCCTTCGTGATCTTCTGGAGAAAAGACTTAAGGCATTAGGGGCAAAAATCCCCTACTACGGAGTAGAACGCCTTCCCAATGTTGCAGTTTGCAGGTTTGAAGGGATTCACAGCGAGCAAATTATCCATGAGCTCAAAAAAGAAGGTATCTTTGTGGATAGCGTTGATCCTTTTTCCGTTTCCTTTGTCCTGTCTGATGAGGAAGAAGCAAAAGAAATTGATCGCCTTGCAGAAGTTCTCCCCTCCATTTTGGAAAAACTGCAAAAAAAGCGCCCACCTTTCACAGAAGAAGATGCGAAGGCCAAAAATATGCGTTTATGCCCTGGGACTGTAGGCAAAAAAGAAGAGGGGAGAGAGTTTACTCTTGCTCTTCTCATCGACGAAGAAGATGGAATCATCGCCGATGCGCAGTTTCATGCATTTGGCCCTCCGTCATTGCACGATGCTCTAGATGCTGCTTGCAGCGAGCTTCTTCGTAAAAATTACATGCAAGCACGGCGCATGACAGCAGATTTGATTGAAAAGAAAATGTCTCTTGCTCCTGAAAATGCCGATCTCAATCTCATAATTGATGCAATTGATGCAGCTACTGAATGCTGCATGGACATCCCAATTGAAGATATCTATGTTGCCCCTCCCGATATGGGAACAGGGGAGCGCACCGTTTATCCCGGTTGGGAAACCCTCAATAGTGCTCAGAAAAAAGCAGTGATTGCCGAGGTAATAGAGCGAGATATTCGCCCTTACGTCGAACTCGATGCTGGAGGAGTTGATATCGTGAAGGTTGAAGACAACCGAATCACTATTGCCTACAGCGGCAATTGCACGAGTTGCTTCTCAGCTACCGGTGCAACACTCGATGCAATCGGGAATATCCTCCGCCACAAGATTTTCCCTGACCTCATGGTCATCGCAGATACAAATCTCCTCCAAAACTAAATCTGCGGGAAGTTCTGCACCCATTCGCTGAATGATTTTAGAGGCGACAAGTGCTCCTTTTTGCGCACACTCTTCAAGAGGCTGGCCGTTCAAAATTCCATGCAAAAAACCCGCCATAAAGCAATCACCTGCACCAGTATCATCCACAAGTTCAGCGTGAATAGCATCATAATGGAAGAACTTGTCTTTTGAAGCGACGTAGCCTCCTTTTTCTCCACAAGTGACGACTACTCTATCGCATATTTTCGATAGTTCTGCGCATGCTTCTTCAGGACCAAGACCGGTTAATATTCTTGCCTCCTCAAAGTTTGAGAAAAGAATATCTAAATCATTTGCAATCAGATCGAGCAGCTCGTCTTTGAATTTGTTCACAAGTTCATGACATCCCATATCCATTGAGATCAGCGCTCCAGCATTTTTGGCATGTGTGATGAGTTCTCGTAAAAATTCTGGATTGGGAATTTGGTATCCCTCAATATGAAACAAAGTAATGCCGTCAAAATCCTCAGTGGCCACTTCAAAATCCTCAAAGCCAATAGAGATACCAACACAACTGCGCATTGTCCGATAACCATCTGGTGAGACTAAGCAGGCTACCCTCCCGGTATGGGTATCACACTTTGAAAAAGAAGGAATGATTCTATACGAGCGAATGGAATGAAGATAGTCCTCAGCATCGGTATCATTGCCAATTCTACCAATCACTTTTGATGTATGTCCGAGCAGAGAAAGCCCTTTCATTGTATTGACAGAACTGCCTCCAGCACATTTCAGTTGATGATTTGCTGTCAGAAAGCCAAAGGTCTCAAGATCGATTTGACCAGATCCTCCTGTTTCTCCCGGCAGATCTTCTATAAAATTGTCATCGACAAAAACGATGTAATCGATGATCGCATCGCCATACGTCAAGATCTCATGACTGAAAAGGGATAAACTACAAAACAAAAAAAGCAAAAGATACTTCATTCCATCCTCAGTTGTTGAATTTCACCAGATACAATGCACGTCAGCTTACCATCTGACTTTTGAATTTGTAAATATCCATCTTCCGTAATTCCAAGCAAAGTTCCTTGGATTTTTTCTCCCCCAACATTGCAAATAATCGAATCTCCTTTGTAAGCCAAAAGCGCATCAAATTCCTCTTTTAGAGCGCGAAATCCCTTATTCCAATTTGCAAGAAATCGGATAGCGATGGCATTTGCCAATTTTTCCAAGTCCCATTTTTTTCCCGACAATTCCTTCAGTGAAGTGGTGGGCTGATCGGTTTCCACAGCAGTATTTACATTCATTCCAATTCCCAACACCATTCCATAGGGAGTTGTTTCTACCATTGCACCGCTAAGCTTTTTCCCACTTGCAATTAAATCATTGGGCCATTTGATTTGCACATTTTGCCCTACCACCTGCGCAGCAGAAAGCATTAATACCTGTGCCAAATTAGGATTTGGGGAGGTGGCTAAAAACAGGCTCATGTGCAAATTCCCCCTCTTCGATACCCAGCTGCGCTCTGAGAAGCGTCCTCTTCCTGCCGTTTGCACATCTGCAGTAATGCAAGTCAATTTTTTGGGCTCGAACTCAGCTGCGTGCTCTTTGGCCCAGGTATTTGTTGAGTCGACTTCTTTCAAATGAATCCGTTGGACTTCCATAACAGGGATCAATTATATTTATCCTATGTGGAGTTTGCAAACATTAAAGCGAATTGACCTACGTCTCGTTTTCCTTCTCTTTTCTCTGATGATCATTAGCTTGCTCGTGATCTCCTCCGCCACTTCCGAAGTAGGAGATTTTGATCTCGAACATTTTTTTACAACACAGGTTAAAAAACAAATCCAATTTTTTATTGTAGGTTGGGGGCTCTTTTTTTTTCTCAGCAGTATGGACTACAACAAATTGCGCGAGTGGACCTGGATCCTCTATGTTGGGATGATCCTCCTTCTTCTCGGGCTCTTTATTGCTCCCTCCATCCAAAATGTCCATCGCTGGTATCGGATCGGGGGTTTTACTTTCCAACCCTCTGAATATGCCAAACTCATCGTTGTACTTGCCCTAAGTTGGTTCTTGGATCGCAAAGGTTCTCGTGCGCGCACATGGCCGGCCACTTTGCAAGCCCTTACAGTCCTTCTCATTCCATTTCTTCTCATTCTCAAGCAGCCTGATCTGGGAACCGCACTTGTTCTCTTCCCCATTGCACTTGTGATCTTTTACTTTGGTGGGATCAAAAGACGCGTCGTCATCACCATGGCAAGCTTGGCATTTCTCGGTTTTACATGCATCAGCCTTTTCTTCCTCGGCATTGTCAATCATGAAGAAATGCGACCAATAGCTACGAAAATCCTCAAAGATTATCAATATGAACGCTTTAATCCCGAGACCTATCACCAAAAAGCGGCGCAGACTGCCATTGCTCTCGGCTTTGTGACTGGTAGCGGGTGGCAAAAAAGCACTTTCACCAAAAGAAAATGGCTTCCAGCAGCCCATACCGACTCCGTTTTTCCTGCCTATGCTGAAGAGTTTGGCCTCCTTGGCTGTATTTTCTTGCTCGGAATTTTTTTTGGACTCATCTATGTTAGCTTTCAAGTGACAGTAGTGGCCAAAGACCGTTTCGGCCGGCTCCTATCCGCTGGTATTGCGATCTACTTGGCCATGCATATAGTAGTGAATTTGGGGATGATGTGTGGATTTTTGCCCATCACAGGAGTCCCCTTAGTGATGATCTCCTATGGTGGCTCCTCTATTTTAGCCAATATGAGCGCCTTGGGGATTTTGCAAAGCATCTATAGCAGAAGGTTTACATTTTGAAAAAAGATCATCTCTTTCTCCTTTCTCCTAAGAAATGGCTCGGCGAGGGCAAAATCAAACTCTCCATGGTAGAAGAAGAACTCGACTTCATCACCCGCTGGAACTTGGGCA
>JAAKFC010000126.1 GCA_011065225.1 Chlamydiota bacterium | reverse complement strand
ATTTTTAGCCAATGTTAAGGCTGCCTTCCCACTCGCGAATGCTTTCTAAAAGTGCGGCCTTTTCAGGATGAGAACGTAAGAACGCGAGAAATTCTTCGTTGCTACTTAGATGAGCAATTTTTGCAAGAAGATGCAGATGGATTTTATCCCCTGTTGCAAAAAGGAAAAAGAGGATATCAACTGGCTTTTCATCTAGAGCCCCATATGCAATGGGCTTTTCGGGAAGTACTACGGAGACAAGGTCAAAGGGGACATGTTGTAAACATTCTCGGGCATGGGGAACAGCAACGCCATTGTTGCAAGCAGTGGGCATCAGCCTTTCACGATCGAGAAGGAGTTCAGAGAGAACATCGGGATCGAGGCGCATTTTCTCGGCGATAAGAGACATAGTATTGCAAATCACCTCTTCTTTTGTCTCGCCTTTCACATTTTGAAAGAGACCACCGCGGTTGATGGCACGATAGAGGCCGAATTGCTGATTGCCAGGTTGCGTGATGGCTTGTTTTTCGACAGGATAAATTTGTTCTTCCCCAGTGGGAAGAAGTTCTTTTCCAACTGAAAAGGAAAGCTTTTGCTTCATCATCCAATTTTCGATCTCGATTCGGCTAAAGCGATATTGCCTATTGAGTTTATAAGCGGGAATTTTACCATCGAGAAGCCATCTCCGTATGGTAGTCTGGGAGACATTGAGAAGTTCTGCCACATCTTTGATCTTTAGATCCATCTCTTTCTTTCCTCTTTAGAAATTTTTAAAGATTGCAACCACATCTTCGGAATTTGTCGCCTTTAGCAAATTTTTGCGACACTCTTCATCTTTGATGGCTGCAGTAATCATGGAAAGGATATTCAAATATTTGGTCTGCTCTTCGTCCGGGCCACCAATCATAAAAATGAGTCGAACGGGAAGCCCATCGAGAGCTTGCCACTCAATCCCTTCTCCTTTCTGTATTCCAATTGCAATGAAAAAATCATCATATCCCTGTAATTTGGCATGGGGAATTGCAACTCCAATTCCAATGCCCGTCGAAACAATCTTTTCCCGCTCCAAAATAGCTTCATAAAAGGTTTGCTTATCGCGCAATTTTCCCTCTTTGTCAAGCAAATCGACAAGAGCTTCTAGCGCCTCTTTTTGATTGCTCACCTCTAAAAAAGTGACCAAATTTTCATCCAAATAATCGGAAATTGCCACAGAATCCTCTTTCATGAAGTGCTTAATGCGTTCCAGTATGGCCGAACCCTCCTTCTCCTCGCGTAGTATTTGCCAGAGCACTTTCTATTTGAAACTCTGCTTGCAAAACAGGCGCAAGTACCATTTGTGCAATCCGCATGCCATAAGAAATGACAAAAGGGGTTTTGCCTTGATTGATTAAAAGAACTTTCACCTCTCCGCGATAATCGGCATCGATGGTTCCAGGAGTATTCAGAACAGTGATTTGGGACTTGAGGGCAAGGCCACTGCGCGGACGGATTTGAACCTCAAAACCATCGGGAATAGCCATTCGAATTCCAGTTGGAACAAGTGCTGTCTCCCCTGGTTCTATAGTGATTTCTTCGCGGCTACAGCAGCGCAAGTCAGCGCCAGCGGCATGCTCTGATCCATAAGTGGGAATCAGCTCTTCATCATCGATGAGAATGCGAAGGATTTTCTTTTCCATACCACAATCCAGATAAAGAAAACCTGGCCCTTTAGGGCCGGGTAGTTTAAATCCACTTTGGGAAGGGTACGTAAGTTCCCTTCCAAATTATTCCCCGTCCTTTAGGGCGGGGTCATTGCACTGTCGAAGTCTCTTTCTTGCTTGCCAATTCGATGATCTTACCGAGTTTATCTGGCAAGTCGCTCTTCTTAGAGGCTTTTGTACGTGCATTGTCCGTTAAATGGGTCAAAATGAGCGACAGTCTATCTTTTAAATCATGTCTATTAACAATGCAATCAATCATTCCCTTTTCAAGTAAAAATTCTGATTTCTGTGCACGAGGAGGCAATTTTTCACGCGTGGTTTGCTCCACAACGCGGGGGCCTGCAAAACCAATGAGAGCCTCAGGCTCAGCAATGATGATATCCCCTAAAGTGGCAAAGGAAGCAGTGACGCCTCCTGTTGTGGGATTGGTGAGAACCGAAAGATAAGGAAGGCCTGCCTGTCCATATTTTGCAAGTGCAGCTGAGGTTTTCGCCATCTGCATGAGCGAGAGGATCGACTCTTGCATACGAGCGCCTCCCGATGCAGAGACTAAAATGAGAGGGATTTTTTCCTTTAATGCCATTTCAATGAGAAGACAGAATTTTTCTCCCACTACGGATCCCATGGATCCGCCCATAAAGGCAAAATCCAAAATCCCAAGAGCCACACGCCGGCCATGTATTTTACAAACCCCTACCATAGCGGCATCTTTACGACCCGTCTTTTCCTGAGCCTTTTGCAGGCGATTTTTGTACGAATCCGTATCGACAAACTCAAGGGGATCTATCGGGGCATATTCATTGAAAAGTTCTTCAAATGTCTCCGCATCCGCCAATAACTCGATTCTTTGAGGAGCTGAGAGACGATAATGGTAATTGCATTTGGGGCAGCAATGGCGATTTTGTCCAAGCTCATTGCAGTGGATCAATTCTGCACAATGAGAGCATTTGAGCCAGCCACTAAAGCCATCTTTTTTCGTCGTTTGGACTTTAATCTTTGGTTTAGATGAAAACAAACCCATAATAATCCATCCTAGTTATTTCAATCCATTATGTGCGAAAAAACTGTAAAAAAACAAGGGAATAAAAAATCTACTTACCTTTTTGCGTTTTCAAATCTTTCTGCCACATTTTTCCAATTCACCACCCTCCAAATATTTTTTAAATACTCTGGACGAACATTCTTATATTGCAAATAATAGGCATGCTCCCAGACATCTATGCCGAGTAGAGGCACTAACCCCTTCGTACTCAAGGAATCTTGATTTTGACAGGTAACGATCTCCACCACTCCCTTCTTTTTACCAAAGCCCAGCCATCCCCAGCCAGAGCCCTGAATAGCCACTGTCTTAGAATTGAATTTTTCTACAAATTTCTCAAAGGATCCAAATTCTTTATTGATAGCGATAGCGAGCTCTCCCTGGGGCTCTCCTCCCCCACCTTTTCCTTCTGGAGCGAGATTCGTCCAAAAAATCGAATGGTTGATATGTCCCCCGCCATTGAAATTGATTGAGCTTTGCAGGGCGACCATTGCTTCAAGATCCCCGCGCGTATTGGCCTCAAAATATTTTTCCAATGCGGTATTCAAATTGGTCACATAGGCTTTGTGATGCTTTGTATAATGGATTTCCATGATCTCACCAGAAATGACGGGCTCTAGAGCACCAAAGTCATAAGGGAGTTCAGGTTGTTCATGAGGTGTAAAATCGGACATGATCGGCTCCTTTTTTATGGTTTTGGGCCAATCATATAAAGAGCGAAGATTTATATACAACCCGTGATTGCTACCTAATCTTTGATCTACCGCAACAGATTTAGGTGAGTTTTTGAAGCAGATATCTTCAGATACCTGTGAAGAAAAAAGATTCGAAAGATTGCCTGAAGCTGTTGATGGGAAATCAAAGATCAGGTGGCAGTCACGGGGTCTAAGGCCAATCTCGAATTCTCGTTAATTAAAAAAATGCCTCCCAATAGATCGAATCCTTGTTTGTATTCCTTCTGTTGTTGAAAATATTCCACGTGATGTTGCTAACGCTATCGCTCCTCCTAATGCCCCTGCTATTTCAGCTCTTGCCGCTACTCCTCTTAATAAATTTGGTCCCAAAAATATTAAGGCTAGTATTGATGCACCAAATGTTAATGATTTCCCAAATTGAAGTATGTGGCCCTTTATCCCTTCTATTCTAGAGATTTTATTTTCAATTATTATACCGAATGTACTCAGCATTATACTCCCACTCATAACCAAAACAAAATCTTTCGTAACTTCAAATTCGTTTCTTATCATTTCTGCTGTCTTTTCTGCTACTCCTAGTGATGCAATCTCCACTGAGCTGCATTTTTCTTCCATCTCACAATTAGCTATCGCCGCATGTGCTAAAGCTGCTATTTCTTCAGGAGTTAAATATAAAAGGCTACTCGCTGCTACAGCTCCTATTATCGCCCCTCCTATTATACGAGTAGACATTGAAATTTTTTTAGCTAAAATAGATTGGTTCTTTAAAATATTATGTCCAATTTTTTGTTTCAAAGAAAAATTAGAAGTTAAGTCCTCGGTTCCAAAAAACTTCTCTTTTAGAGGCAATAGATCTTGAGTAGCAATAGCTTTTACAAAATCTTTTATATCGTCAATTGTTGGTATTTCTTTTGGAAATGGCACATATAATTTATCAAGAAAAAGCTCATTTACTTTTTGTCTTAAATCAGTGACATATTTGATGACCTGTTCTCGAACAGATCCTGGGGGTTCTCCTACTTTAATAGGACAACCAATCTCATCAGCCTTTTCACGCCATAAACTATTATCTGAAACTAAATTGCGCAAATTTTGATCAACTTGACGTAAACTCTCTATCTCAGGTAGATCACAGTCTTTTATAGTAGTCAGATTCACCTGATCATTCAACAATGGATTTAACATAATTTCTCCTTCTTCATTTATAAAAAATTATATCAAAAATTAAAATAAAAGTAAAATGTTAAAAAAAATATTTATTACCATCATAAAGATTTATTTTAAGACAATCGCTTCTTCGACGTATTCGATTCCATGCAAAGAAATTTTTTGAATAAGAGTCTCGGAAAGCCCC
>JAAKFC010000125.1 GCA_011065225.1 Chlamydiota bacterium | reverse complement strand
TGCATCGAAAGGTTGACTCCATCACGGATATCATTTGCACCATAGGAAATCCCCTCTTGCATTTCTATGATTTCTCGTTCCCCAAAAGCTTTTGACATGCGATAGGCAAGTTCTGGGCTTGTCTGTCGGAAGCAAATTTTGGTTGAGCAAAGGTCTACTATGGCTTGAGTCAAGTTATGCCCGTAAATCTCGTCTAATTGGCTCAAGTTTTGGATGCCCAGTACAACAGCACCACCATATTTGCGACTTTCAGCTAGGCAAGTGGTCAAATCATGAAGTTGGTGCAGGCTTGCTAACTCATCAAAAATAAACCAGGTTCTGGAAGAGAGATCGGGCAATCGTCCAAGTAAACTCTTAATTGCTATTGAGGACCAGGTAGAAATTAGCGGGCGTAGAGTGTCTCGTTGATCGGGCATCATAGAAAGAAATAACCATTGCTTTTGAGTATCATCTTGAATCCACTTGCGGATAGAAAAGGGTTGGGTGGTATCCTCAAGATAACTGAGGCAATCTACAAAACTCGCTGCAGTGGAGCGAATAGAGGTGGCTGTCTTTTCAGATTTTGGATCGAGAAGGGAAAGTGCTCTGATTTCATGATGATGAGATGCTTGGAGCTCATCAAAGAGTTGTTCGAGGGGTTCTTCCAGTAGGAGTTTGAGTAGTTTTTTTGTGCTTTTCTTCCCTTCTCGATCCAGATGCTCCAGAACAATAGCAAAAATTGTTTGTGCAGATGTAGACCAAAAAGGGTCATGCGATGTTTGGGGAATCAGACTTTTTGCAATCTCTTTGTAGTGATAAGGCTCTTTGCACTCTGCCCAGGGATGCCAAGGGGTGGATCGCTCATCAAAGGGATTCAAGAGAATGTCATGTCCTTCCCGAAAATAACTCTGAACAAAAACACCTGTAGTGTCGACAATGACCGCTTTTTGGTTTTTCTCACGAATTTGAGGGAGTAGGTGATGAAAACAATTGGTCTTTCCACTCCCCGTCGTTCCTGTGATAAGGAAGTGCTGTGTTTCTGAATCTTTAACAATAGGAAGGGGCCCTAAATGAAAATCTGAAGCTTCTCTTTGCCGGATGAGTTGTTTTCGCAAAGCTTTTACTGGAAGCATTTCTTGGCCTGAAATATGCCTTTTTCTTCTATCCTCCCTCCCCTTTCCCCAGAAAAAGAGTAATGTTAAACAAAATGAAAGAGGAAAAATGAGAGATGCATATTTCAGAGTCGATAATAGATTTTCTTTGAGGTGCATTGCATCGGGATGGTATTTTCTAATAAGAATTTTTGCTGAAACAGATCTCTTCTGCACTTTGATTTTGCTTCTTTGATCAAAGTATTGGGCTGCTTTTGCTCGAACGTAAATCCAGCTTTTTTGCCATGTCTCTTTGGGAATTGAACTGGATTTCCATACGAAAAAAATCAATGTAACGACAAGTGCGCATCCTAAAGCAAATCGGAGGATTTGCCGAAGCATGCGCATTTTGTGAGCTAGGGTTTGTCCACCCTGTGTGAGTGAGCTAGAGAGAGGAATATTATGTCTCCTTTTTTGTTTTTAGAAGGCGTTCAAGCAGGTCCTTAGCGCCGAATTTTTTGTTTGCAAACACTTGTCCCCCCTCTTCTATTTTTCCTTTCCACTCCCCTCTTCTTGGGCCTCTTATCGTTTTAGAAACGGGGCCTTTTTCTATTTCCTGGGATACGTCTTCGTGGATGGTTTTGCCTCTTTTGAGGATATCCTCTTTTGCAATGGGATAAGCCTCGGATTCATTGTGCAGTTTGTTGGTAACTTCTCGCTTCGATTGTTGATAGGCATTTTTGACATCACCAAAATGGATTTGTGTTTTTTCTTCTGCTCTTTTTTGAAGAATTTCTTCTCTGGAAACATGATCCTCTCGATTGGGTGATTGGATTGTTTTTTCCTGATATTGCTCTGTTAAGTGAGTATCTTTTAATAAGTGTGCTGACTCCCCGATATCAAACGATTGCCAGTCCCCTGATCTGACAAATTCTTGAATGAGCTGAGTTTTTTGGGGATCCATGTCATTGCGATCGAGGATTTCTCGACCTTTTTCAAAAGAATGCTCTTTTTCAGTCACCCATTTCACGAAGGATTGATCGAGTGCATGTTGTACAGCCATGTTGTTGCTTTTTGTCAGGGAAATGGTTTCTGAGACCTGTTCCATATTGGAGAGGGCTTTTTGCAAGCTTTCCTGGGAGTTTTCTACACTCTGATAAGAACTTTGCATATCTTCATGGTAGCGGGCACCTTCATCAGAAAGTTCTTGGTGATTCATTTGTTCTGCTGTGTTGCGGTATTGCTGCCAATATTCTTGAAATTGCTCTGTATGAACAAATTCGTTGGCTGCATCGAGAATTTCGGAATTTGACTCTCCCCTACTACCAGATAAGCGACCGGATAGGTCTGCATTCGCTTTTACAAGTCCAAAGAGATTCACTCCCCCACCTACTGAAGCTGCAGCTGTAGATAAGGCTTCCATTGAAGTTCTCCGATCCATTCCAAAACGCTCTCCAAATTTTTCTGCTAAATTGCCAAGATCATGGATCGCCTTTTGATCGGTGGAGACAAATTGCGAACTGTATCCATCTTGCCCTTGATGATTCTTAGAAAAGTGTTCAACAAGAGAAGCTGAAGAGGATGCAAAGGAATTGACGCTTTGGGCGTAATTTTTTGTCTCGGTATCAACATAGGTTTGGGCATCTTGATGGGCTTCTTGCAAGGAGGTTGTGAAGCTATCATTTTTTTGGATGCTTGTTCTCAAATCTGATTTACTTTGTTTATAGAAAATTTCACCATCTGAGGAATAGGTCACTCCTCCCTTTCCAGTATCTTCTGTAAAGGATCCTGAAGTAAGGACGGGAGCAGAGTGTCTTTTGAATGCTGAAGCATTATAAGCTTGGAGGTTTCCCCAGTTGACATTCCCAAAAGAATAATTGCCTGAAACTTTTTCTTCAGCGGCAGCGGCTGCTGCTGAATGGGCGGGAGTCATAATAGAGGAGGCGAGGTGCACAAAAGATCCCACCCCTCCTTTTAGGATGGCATAAGTGAGAAAGGGAATACTCGCAGCCAAGTAGCCAGCAACAGCATGCATATCACTATAGAGATCGCGCAGTCCCACTGATGTGAAAAAGCTAAGGCCTGGATTGGGGCCAAAAATGGCTTGGATTTTGCTTTGGGCTGCGATTTGCATAATGTAATTCAAAATGGAAAAAAAGGGGGGCCAGAGTTGGAGCCAAATCACAAGCCCAACCCAAGTAGTAAGAAATTTGATTCCATTGGGCAGTAAAGCTGCTGGTGCAACGAAAATGAATGACGCATAGATCAGTGCTTCTAGGACATTACGCATTGTGATAAGACTTTTAGCCGTAAGAGATCCCAAAACTTGGAAAGTTTCTCTTTGTTTTGTATAAGCCCTACTCGTTGCAAAGCTCGCCTTCCCTCCATTGAGATCTTCTGTAATGGTGTTCATAACGAGTTGTTGGCTGATCAGGTCTTCTGCATTTTGTTGAAGACCTGTGAGGGCTTGGTAACTCAGAGGAAGCCTTCCAAATACTTCGCTTTTTGCATAAAAGTTTTTCTCCTGTTCGAAAAAGGGGCGCATGCGCTCGATAGCTTCTTTGCAAGAACAAAAATTGGTTTTCGAGGCTTCTTTTACATGACTCCCCTCCCCTTTTGGCGGGCTATAGAGAATTCCACGGACTTTTGAGGTGTTATTAGAGAAAAACTCCCATAGGTTGGTCGTTTTTTTCATATCTTCAATTGTATATTTCTCTAGGGCTAGGTCATAAAAAACACATTGATGGACAAAGTTGCGGAAATTGTTCTCTAAGTCGGCATTTTGGATGCGATAGCAAGAAGCATCGAGCAAGTTTTCTGCTCCAAAAATGTGTCCTGTTTTGTTGTAGGAGATGTCTTCGGGAACATGCATGACGGTTTCTATGGCTTGTGTAATTTTGTATCCCAAGCTGCTGGCAAGTGTAGAAAGCTTGCCCAGTAAAAGTGGCACTCGATCGACTTTTATTGAGGCCCGTTTTGTGGAATCACCCGAATGCAAAACAGTGACATCTTCTATCCTTACTGTGGTTTGGGGAAGCAAGAGTAGGTGAACAACTATTATCAAAGGAAAGAAGAAGCGAGAAATGAGTTTAGTAGGAGACTGAGAGAAAAAGGTTTCAGAAAGAACCCAAAAGCCTCCAACACTGGCTGATACGAGCATGAGTGCTCGTATCAAACCTTCATTTTGCCCATAAAAGAGCATAGAGATGCTTTCAAATACTTTGGCAAGTACTTCCCCTCCCCCATATGTGATAATAGTCATATTCCCTCAAAGTTTCAGTTGTGAGCGCATCTTCTCTTCAATCAGTTCTATCTTTTGGATTATTTTGAACTCTTGATCAATGAGATTGGAATTTTTTATTTCGAGTTCTTTGACCTTGCTTTCAACATTTCGTAAATTGTCTATGAATTCATCGATGGGTTCTGCATTGACTTGCGCTGATCGCAAAACCTGGGCACTCTCACGTGCTAGTTGGATCACTTCTCGAATGAACTGACAAAGGAGATCTGTTGCAACGATAGAAGCACATTGATAGAGATCTACTGGGGATCTCCCTTTGCTATAGGCTGATAAGACATTGATCACTTTAAAGAGTGGAAAATGAGTCGAATTAATGAGCTCACGTTCTTCTGCATTGAGTGGTTCATCGGCAAATATTTTTTCCTGTATATCGAGCAATATATTTTGCATCTTGGTTTG
>JAAKFC010000124.1 GCA_011065225.1 Chlamydiota bacterium | reverse complement strand
GATTCGAAATGTCTCTTTCTGCATAATCCTTCAATATAGAAATAATTTAAGCTAGAGTCAATATTATGGTCGCTTTACAATAGGGTCTCATATGGAAAATCAAATTTTACAATCCGTGGAAGAAGGGATCCAGGCTATTCAGTGCCTTCGAGATCCAAAAGCTCTTTCTTTCATCAAAGAGGTCGCCCATCTCATTGCTGACTGCTTTGAAAACAAGGGGAAACTCCTCATTGCTGGCAATGGGGGAAGTCTCTGTGATGCGATGCACTTTGCTGAAGAACTGACGGGGGTCTTTAGAGAAAAGCGCAAAGCACTGCCTGCGATTGCACTTTCTTGCCCGGGCCATCTGACCTGCACGGCCAATGACCTCGGCTTTGAGGGAGTATTTGCTCGGGGGGTAGAGGCCTATGGTCATCCTGGCGACATTTTTGTGGCTCTTACAACCAGCGGCAATTCTCCCAACCTAATCAAAGCAGTGGATACAGCCAAAAAAAAGCAATTACAGGTGATTTCATTCCTCGGTAAATCAGGTGGTAAACTCAAAGGGATGTCTGATCTCGAGTGGTGCGTCAATGGTTTTAAATATTCAGATCGGATCCAAGAAGCCCATATGGCCGCCATCCACATCATCATCGAAATGATAGAGAGAAAACTATTCTATGGTGCTTGAAACTCATATCCTCGATCTCATTGAAGGGAGAAAAAACTCTCCCATCGCTAAAGCTCTCCTGGGTGCGATGAGTCAGTGCTACCGGGCGGGACTTTTCTTTCGCCACTTTGCCTATGATTGGATCATTCCCATCGCCCAATTGCAAATTCCCGTCATTAGCGTGGGAAATATTGTCGCAGGGGGAAGTGGGAAAACTCCTTTTGTAGAGTATTTGGCAAAGGCACTTGCTCCCAAAAAAGTGGCGATTCTATCTCGTGGCTATCGCAGAAAAAGCAGAAAAACCGTCGTCGTCAAGGAAGGGACTACTCCAGAAGAATGTGGGGATGAACCCTATCTTCTCGCCCAAAAAGTGCCAGAGGCGACAGTCATTGTCGATGCGGATCGAGCGTTTGCTGGCCTTCTTGCTCAAATACTCAATGCAGATCTTGTTCTTCTCGATGATGGGATGCAACATCGCAAGCTTAATCGCGATATCGAAATCGCTGTGATGCATGCCGACGATCTCTTTGGCAAGGACCACTTTCTCCCGAGGGGCCTGCTTCGCGACAGTCCCAAAAGACTCAAAAATGCCCATCACATCATATTGGGTGGTGTGCGCGATGAGGAGCATTTTTCAAAACTTGGAAGCCTCATCCGTCGCTATAGCAATGCACCGATCACAGCTATGGAGCTTTTTGTGGAAAATAGCACCAAACTCGCCAGTAAAAAAGTAGCTGCTTTTAGCGCCATTGCCAACCCAAAACGCTTTCACAATACCCTTAAAAGCCTAGGCTGTGACATTATTCTCTCTGAAGAAAAACCCGACCATACTGCTTTTACAGAAGAAGAAATCCAGCGACTTGCCAATTTGGCTAAAGGGGCTGAATGCCTAGTCTGCACAGAAAAAGATGCAGTCAAACTTCCCAAAAACCTCCATTTGCACTTGCCAGTGATCCCTGTAAGAATTTCTCTGACACCCACCTTTGGCAAGGAGCACTTAGAAAAAAGAATCCAAGAGATAAAAGATGAATGAAGACTTTGAAGTGACCCTTCCTAAACTTGGTGAGAGCATCATGAATGCCACCATCGTCCAATGGTTCAAGAAAGAAGGAGAATCTGTCGACAAAGATGAACCTCTACTCGAAGTATCTACCGATAAAGTCAACAGCGAAATACCCTCTCCCGTGGCCGGTAAATTAAAAAAAATCCATGCTCAGCCCGAGCAAGAACTCAATGTGGGCGAACTTTTGGCCATCATTACCACAGAAGCTGGCACTGCCGGCGCTCCAAAAGCCAAAGCCGAAAAACCCACTGAGAGCGCCCCCTCAGAAGATAAAAAAGACTATTATTCCCCTGCACTTCTTCGCATTGCACGTGAAAACAACATCTCTTTTGAAGAGCTTGCAAAAATCCCGGGAACCGGTGGGGGAGGACGAGTCACCAAAAAAGACCTTGAGGCCTATATCAGCGCCAAAGCTGAAAAACCCTGCCCCATGGCAGCCCCAGTTCCTACAGGTAAAGACATCGAACACATCAAGATGACCGGCATGCGCAAAGCCATCGCAGAGAATATGGTCCGCTCCTTTTATCAGGCACCACACGCCTCTCTCATCTGTGAGGTCGATGTAACCGATGCGATGAAAGCCATCAAGCGGGAAAAGGAAGCTTTTCTAAAAAAACATGGCGTCAAACTCACCATCACCACCCTTGTTGCTCGTGCCATTGCCAGAGCGCTGCGCGAATATCCCTTGCTGAATGCCTCGCTCCAAGAAGACACCATCGTCGTCAAGCGATTTGTCAACTTAGGCATTGCTGTGAGTGTTGAGCAGGGAGTCATGGTCCCCGTCATCAAAGGGTGCCAGAACATGCACCTGCATGAGATTGCAAAAACCATTGCCGACTTTGCGCAAAAAGCCCGCACCAATTCCCTCAGCCCTGATGATGTACAAGAAGGGACCATCACCATGACCAATTTTGGGATATCAGGCATCCAGATAGGCATTCCCATCATCCGCTACCCCGAGGTAGCCATAGTGGGGATAGGCGGGATCACCAAAAGAGTCGTAGTCCTCGATGATGATAACTTTGGTGTTCGCAAAATCATGAACATTTGCCTTACCTTTGACCACAGAATCATCGACGGGATGTACGGCTGTGAATTTTTAGCAGCCCTCAGAAACCACCTTGAGAAAGACCTAGAAATAAACTCCTAATCCGAAAGTGAGACCATGGAGGGAGAGATCCCCCTGATTGGCGACATATTTCCCTGGCATGGCATCGTCTACGAAACGGACCAGTTGATTCTGCCCTGGGAAGAGATAGAGCTCAAAAGCCACCTGTCCATACAGGCAAGGCCCCCCAAAACGCATTCCCAGTGCCATCTCAAGCACATTTCTCGTCTGGGAGTACTCATCAAAAAACTTGAGCGGAGGAATGTCTTGATGGATATAAAACTCCCCAAAAAGAAGCGAAAAAGCACCTTTCGCATAAATTCCAAGCCAACTGCAAAACGACCAAATCCCTTCGAGACCCACCTCTGGGCCCACACCCCAAAATTTATTTTTCATCGAAATCGCAGGATCTTGCTTCAATTTATGGCGGATTTCCCCATAACGAAGCCCCCAAAACGGAGTCAGGCAGAGAGAACAGGAAACAGGCCAAGTGCGAGCCAAAAGAAGATCCCCTAGCCCCATATGCAGCCGCCATAAATCCCCATCTCTTTGGGTACGTGCATGATAGTGCAAGAATTGCACGGCTACCTCCCAGCAGTCATGAGGAAGAATGACCCCTATTTTAGCCCTCGCTCCAAAATGGCTTTTGAAGTTAGGCGAGACAACCCTCTCCTCGAAAGCCCCAAAATCGACCCCATTTTCTAGAGCTTGAAAGTAGAGAGCATCGGCTTGAAGATCAATCGGCATAGGGGAGAAGTTATACGCCTTATACCATTTATCAGAAATACAAAGTTATTTTTGATGAATGGTATTAGGTCACTTATTTGAAAGACCTTGCGTTCAAGATTAGTAAAACATTTTTATAAAATAATTATTACGATTTTTCAAAATTAAGGATTCTGTTAAACTATGTAAATAAAATAATACAAGGAGTATAATTATGGGTAATATTTTTAATTTCACCATTCCTCAGGGAAACTTTAGCCTGCCTAAGCGGGAAGTGTCTACTGGAGATTTCTTTCATAACCTTTCTCAAAAAGATGGAATTCTTTGGGGACGTGGATATGATAAACAATTCCACGTCCAGTCGAAAGGTATTCTGAGTAATCATTCTCTTTATACCATTTTCGAGTCCAACAGGCCTTGGAAGTACATCAATCCTTTCCATTGGATCGTGCAACCTCAGACAACGAAAGAGAAAATAGAGACTACAAGAAATCTCGTTGGTCTTGTTAACCGTGAAAAAGAAAGCATTGTGAAAGATGCAGATAGTGATGTAAGCCGCATCATAGCTGCTTTTGAGAGAGCTCGCGAAGGCATGGTTCGCAATACCTCAGATAAAGACGAAAGAGCCATTCGAAATAACTTGAACACTGCAATCAAGGCTCTACAGACAGAAGACCTAAAATATCACGCTGAAGCCTATGCAGGTGGAAGAGGAGTTGGATTGACTCCAGGTAAAGCTTCAAGTTCATCGAGCTTCTATGAGGCACTTACGCATACTTGGTGGCCCCGTGGGTTCAATGAGAGATTCCAAATCATCGAGCCATCAAAAGGCCGATTTGAAGTACACCGCATGAGTAAGCCTTGGTTCTTCCAAAAATGGGCGAAATGGCCAACAGAAATCACTTCTTTGAAATTCTGGAAAGATATGGCTCCTAATCCTGTTTCTGGTGCTGCAAAAGTAGCTACTGCAGAAAAGCTTGAGGCCATGATCAAAACAGACCGAAACCTCATCCGCTTCATGCAGCCAAACACTACTGCAATGATCAGCAACTTGGAGCACATCAAAGGTCGTATTACGAGAAATACGAATACAATTGAGAAACAGAAAATTGAAAAAGGCTTTGATGGAGCAATCAATGAATTGAGAAAAATTGGTATGCTAGCTAGAAAAGATTGGAACAAGTCATGGACAGGCTGGATTTTGAACCATACAGCTGTTCCTATCAACGACTGGATTCTCA
>JAAKFC010000123.1 GCA_011065225.1 Chlamydiota bacterium | reverse complement strand
GTGAAATGCAATTTGTTTTTCAGAAGTTTTCTGATGATTTTCTTCTTCTTGTATTTCTGAATCGAAGCTTCTTTTGTCTAATATATTATTAGATGACGGTGTAATAGAACTCATTTCATCTCTTTTTTTAAAATTATGATAAAACCTATTATAATTTGATTCACATATAATTGCAAGTGAAAATTTTTAGGAGACACTGAACAACCCCGAAATTTCAGATTCAGACGAATTTTGGAGAAAAAATGCTCTTTTGGAGCAACAAGCTGCTGACAGTTAGTAGCTTGTAAAAAGAAGATCTTGCCCAAAAAGACGCTGAAGATAAAACAGCGGAGTTATTCAGTGTTTCCTATAACATCTGAATTGAAGAATTGGAATTTTGCCAAAATCGGAACCCTGAATTATTGAAGATTCTAAGTAGCTCATATTCAAGAACATGAGCGATGGAGAAGATTCTATGCATAAGTGGATTCAAAAATCGGCACCCTTAAAAAAACTTCTTTTTGTGGAGATTAGGTGGCAATCATGAGTATTATGCAAATATGATCATTATCGGCATTGACCCAGGCACCCGCGTGACGGGCTATGGCATCATCCTCTATCACCCTCACAGGCCCAGGGCCCTCGATTTTGGCTGTATCCGTCCCCCTGCCAAAGCAAGCAGCTCAAAAAGATATTTAATTATTTTTGAAGCAATTGAAGATTTGATTGAAAAACATAACCCTGAGGTTCTTGCAGTCGAGAGTCAGTTCATGCATAAAAATGCTTTAAGTGCGATGAAACTGGGCATGGCCCGGGCAATGGCAATTCTTGCAGCAGAAAGACGGGGTATCCCCATTTTTGAATACACCCCCAAAAAAGCCAAAAAAGCGATTGTCGGGCATGGCTCTGCCAGCAAAGAGCAAGTGCAGAAAATGATTCAAGCCCTATTGCATCTCCCAGTAATGCCAACACCTGATGACGCGGCCGATGCACTTGCTCTTGCACTTTGCCACGCCCATGAAGTACCTTGGAATGAAAAATGTTTGAATATTTAAAAGGGACACTCATAGAGGCCTCTCCACAAAAAATTATTTTGGATGTGGGTGGAATAGGCTATGGCCTATTCATTTCGATTGCCACTTTTGAAAAACTTCCCAAAATAGGCAATGAAGTAAAAATTTTTACATCGAGTATCATCCGTGAAGACTCCCATAGACTTTTTGGCTTTTTAGCTCGAGAAGAGAAAGATTTTTTTATCACTCTCTGTGAAATTTCGGGCATTGGTCCCCGTCTTGCCATTGCGATTTTAGGGCATATGACTTTGGAAGATTTGCATCTGGCTGTCGAACATCACAATGTGAAAGCAATTTCTAAGATTCCTGGTATTGGAAAGAAGATGGCCGAAAGGCTCATTCTCGAATTACGCGGTAAATTCGAAAAAAGCGGCAATGAAAAAGTTTCGTTAACATCTTCTGTCTACCATGGCCCCATCAGCGATGCCATTAGTGCTCTGGTCAACCTTGGGTACAATCCGATGGAGGCTCAAAAAGTGGTCCAATCGGTCGTGACTTCGAAAGGGGAAGAGCCCCCTCTTTCAGAGCTCATTTCCCTCGCCCTTAAAGCAAAAAAGGGGTAAAATTGCTGCCATTATGGCAGCAATTACTGAGACAGCACCTTCTTTTCAAGCCCAGTGGCCCAAAAGGCATGATCCTGCATTAAAAAGTTTGATTCACAAAGTGGGCAAAGTCTTTTGGAATATCCTTTCGGTTGTGATTTTTCCCATCGGCTTGGTTCGCCTTGTAGGCTATTATTTGCGCAACTTGTCTTTGCGTTGCATCATTCCAGGAACCCCTCATCTCGATGCCCCTGTTCGAAGTTATTGGGATATCGCTAAGATCGTCACACGTCTTCTCTTCAATCCTGAAAATTTTAAAGCCGATTTGACAAAAGAGGGGAAATCCCGACTCAAAGAACACCACGGAGAAACTGTCAAACTCAGAGCACCTGATGGAGCCCAGCTTAATGGCGCTTTTTTCCCAGGCAAACACAGACAAAAAGTGATCCTCTTTGTGGGCGGCAATGCCGAGCAATGGGAAACACAAGCCTGGCTTGACATTCTCAAGCCTTTAGGTGCCTCCATCTTATTTATCAATCCCCGCGGTGTAGGTAAAAACTCTGGCCAGCGCTATGAAGATGGATATGCGCTTGATACCTACACCGCCTGTGAATATTTGATTCACAAACAGGGAATTGATCCTGAGGATATTGTCTTCACTGGATTTTCAATGGGAGGAGCCAATACTACGCGGGGAGCGAGCCTCATCCAAGAAAAATACCCTGATAAAAAAATCAAAGCAGTCAACGTCAATTCCTTTTCCAGTTTGCACTTAGAAATTCAAGCCCTCTTAAAAAATCAGGGCTTTTTTGCTGCTATTGGACGCATTGGCGCAAGACTTCTTAGCTTTGATATGGATGTCAAAAAAGACTGGGATACTCTCAAAGGCGAAAAATACATCTTCCACAATCCCAATGACCCGGTTATTCCACTACCAGCACAACTTGCTACAGCCGTTAAAAAAGAGCCGATTGGGAAAAGCCATCTCGTAGAGCTCCACGCATTTCGGGATCACATCCCCTTTCAGCAAGAAGATGAGTTGAATACCTTCTACGATGTGATGCGAAAACTTTTACAAATTCAACCCTCCTGGTGGGATTGGATGAGGATCAAATCCCCACCCACTTTAGCAAAAAGAACCATCGCGCAGGTAGCATAATGAGCCGAATAGAATTAGAACCTTATAAAATTACTGCCGAGCAAATCTATCATGAGATGACGGGAAATTGGGCATTGATTGATGTCAAAATCAACCCCTCTACATCTTATGCAATGGTTATGCCACATACAAAAAAGCTTTTTCTGCATCCACTCATCCTCATTAAGCCAGAAGATCTACCAAAAGATTTGCAAGTAAAAGGACCTGAAGACCCTCGCCTACAGTCGAGTGAATATTTTATGCGTTTAAAATCCTTTCTTGCGAGAAAATTTGAAATCGACCCAAAAAAGATCTCCAATCTCAAAAACATTTTCGACATGCATCTTCGAACCTGGCAACGCCCTCATTTGATCGATAGGATCAAGCGCTTTGCCATTGCCCATGAAATGGGACACATTTTTCATCAACATTTGACTAGAAGTTGGGATCGATTTTTCTCATTTGTCTTTTCTATCCTGATCACAGTACTTCTTTTAGAGCTCTTGCCCATCTATCTCGCCATAGTTCTCTCAATTGGTGTAAGCGACGTCAGCCGCAGAGCCTTCAAAGCTCTGCGCGAATATTCAGAGCAATACCAGGAAAAGGAGGCCGATTATATTGCCACTAAAATCACGAAAGACTTCACAGCAGCAAAGTCCTTTTTTAAAGCTCTAGATGCAAGCTATAAATTTCAATGGGATAGCACTTCTTGGATGGAAAAACTCTCTCTCATTCTCTTTCATACGGAATCGCTCTTTCACATTTCTCATCCCAGCCCTGAAGCTCGCATACAAAACCTCAAAACCGCACATTTAATAGCATGAGGGATACAATAGCAGCCATTGCCACTCCTCCTGGAGAAGGAGGGATCGCTGTCATCCGCATTTCAGGCCCTGGGGCCATTGCCATTGCCGACCGCATTTTTTCTGGGCCTGTTGTAGAGTACAAGACACACACTGTCCACTTTGGGAAAATCCTTTCCGATCAAGAAGCAATTGATGACGTCCTGCTCGTAGTCATGCGCGCTCCCCGCTCTTATACCGGCGAAGACACCGTTGAGATCCAGTGCCATGGAGGCAGTCTCATTACCCGATCTGTCTTCGATGTCGTTTGCAGTGCAGGGGCCAGACCCGCAGGCCCTGGAGAATTCACTCGCCAGGCTTTTATCAATGGCAAACTCGATCTCGCCCAAGCAGAAGCAGTACAAAATTTCATTGGGGCAAAAAACGAACTTGCTCTTAAGGCCTCTAGAGAACAACTCGCCGGCACACTCTCGACCCACATCCTCGCTTTCCAAAAAGAGCTGATTGATATTGCCGCTATCTTAGAAGCCTGGGTAGATTTTCCTGAAGAAGGACTCGAGTTTGCTAGTAAAGAAGAAGTCCTTACTTCTCTCGAAAAAACAAAAGAGAAAATGCAAGCCCTTGAAAGCACCTTTCATGAAGGAAAGAAAATCCACGAGGGGCTCAAACTCTGCCTCATCGGCTGTCCCAATGCCGGCAAATCGTCGCTAATGAATGCCTTGCTCGGCCAAGATCGAGCCATCGTCACTCCCATTCCCGGCACCACTCGCGATGCCATCGAAGCCGAACTTCGCCTCGGAGGCCTTCACTTCCAACTCACAGATACCGCAGGCATCCGCAACACGCGTGAACTCATAGAAAAAGAGGGAATTCGCCGCAGCAAGCTTGCAATGCAAGCAGCCGATTTGATTCTTCTTCTCATCGACGCCTCTCGCCCACTCACCGAAGAAGACGAATCTTTACTTAGCTCTTCTCCTAAAGAAAAAACCCTCGTTATCTGGAATAAAATCGATCTTCCACACACTCTTCCCTCTCACCCAGCGCCTCATCAAATTGCCCTTTCTGCCAAAACAGGCGAAGGACTTCCAGCTCTTAAAACTACGCTCGAAGAAATGATTTGGAAAGGCAATCTCCCCTCCAAAGACGAGATCGTACTCACCAACATCCGTCACAAAGAATCCCTCACAAATGCGATCCAAGATTTGCAAACTCTCATTACCGGTCTCAAAACCGAAATCTCACCTGAGTTTCTCTCTGCCGATATGCGCAG
>JAAKFC010000122.1 GCA_011065225.1 Chlamydiota bacterium | reverse complement strand
GAGCGCTGACACTCCGCCGCGCAGTGATCATCGCTGCGATCCTCGAATTTGCAGGAGCCTTTTTTCTGGGAAGCAATGTCTCCCAAACCATGCAGAGCGAACTGATCGATGTAACGCGGTTTGCAAGTGACCCGAATACTCTCATCCTTGGTATGTGCGGAGCCTTGCTCGGCACAGGAATTTGGCTGCAGATTGCCTCCTACTTTGGTCTCCCCGTTTCGACTACCCATGCTATTGTTGGAGCCATTGTGGGATTTGGCGCGCTCTCTCTGGGTTTTTCTGGTGTGCAATGGGGGGTGATTGGATCGATTGCTCTCAGTTGGATCATCTCCCCTGTCATAAGCGGATTCATCTCCTATTTTATCTTTAGAGTGCTGCAACGCAACATCCTCTTCGCCTTAAACCCAACCATGGCAACAAAACGACTGATTCCGATTCTTCTTTTTTTCGTTATTGGCACATTTTCCATCAGCCTCATTTTTAATGGTCTCAGCAGACTGGGATGGACATTTTCTCTACAACATGCTCTTTTATTGAGCGGATTATTTGGTCTGATCGCATTGGGAGTGGGATTCATTCTGATGCATCGACTTCCAACCCCTAGGACAGCAGAAGAGCCCACGTTGAAAAGACTTCCTTTCTCCTTGATCAGTTTGGAAAAAGCGATCAAACATTTGCGGCGCGCGCGAACTGGTTCACTCGATAAAACCCACAACAAGATCACAGGAATCTTGGAGGAAATGCATTCGCTAAAAAGAGATCTGCGAAAAAAAACTAGCTTCCCCGAACGCACCTCTGAATATAACTTAGTCGAAAAAGTTTTTGGCTATATGCAAATCATCAGTGCCTGTTTTGTTGCTTTTGCCCATGGCGCAAATGACGTCGCCAACGCCATCGCCCCTATTGCTGTCGTATTTGAAACCATCAAAAATGGAGTACTTACAGAAAGTTCCATGATCCCCACTTGGCTTCTGGTCTTTGGCGGCGTGGGAATTGTCGTGGGACTTGCCACATGGGGTTGGCGAGTCATTGAAACCATCGGCCGGAAAATCACAGAACTCACCCCAACGCGCGGATTTTCTGCAGAGTTTGGGGCAGCCATTACGATTTTGCTCGCCTCAAAAATGGGCTTGCCGATTTCCACAACTCATTGTTTAGTGGGTTCCGTTCTTGGTGTGGGACTCGCAAGGGGCCTTCGAGCGCTCAACTTACGCATGCTCCGCGAGATTGCACTCTCGTGGGTCATCACCATTCCTGCTAGTGCCTTCATAAGTATCATTTGCTACTTCCTCCTCAAAACCGTTCTTGGGTAAATTTTTCTTGTTATCATATCTGCCTTTCAGTATCTTTTTTGAATCTTAATTATGAAAAGGAGTTACGCATGGCAGTAGGTGGCATCAATCCAAACCAAAGAACTCAAGGGGCTACAAATGCACAGCTCAATGTAGCTGCCCAACTAAGCAATCTAAATTATTCTACCTCCACAATTCGTGAAGGGGAAAAAGAATCTTCCACTATTGAAAAATTCAAAGAATACTTCTGGAAAGGATATGACTGGGTGAAATCCATATTTGTAAAAGCGTGGGGATATATCGTGTGGATTGCGTATTGTTGCCCCGGAGAAAAATCCTACCTTGAAATTATGGAAGACATTATCGAGGATCCAAAAGAAACTGCAATAGAATGTGCGAAAAAACCAGAAGAAAGTGCCGCGGAACTTGTAATGGCAGCCCTTATTGACCCCAGTGCAGTGAAAAAAATGTGCAATGAAAATAAAGGGAAAATTGGCACCTTCATGGAAGCATACAAGAAAGCCAATAAAGAGCATGCTAAGCTTTTTGTTGGAAAGAATGGAAATCTTATTCCGGCCCTTCTTGCCTTCGTGAATCCATTCAAGGCTTCCGGACATGATATGTTCAAAAATCTCGCAAAACTAGTCGGAAATAATGCAGCTCTAATGGCTAGTGCATTGGAAAACTTACGCAAAGAAGTCCTTGAAGTGCTCGGTGAGAATGACAAAGAAAACGATAAGAAAGAAGTGAAAGCTCTTCGATTGGTTTTCAACGCCTATCTCCCCAAAGTGATCAAACAAGCACAAGATAAACCTGAAGATTTTAAAGAATTCTTCGAAGGACTCTATAAATTGCAAAATCCTAACCAGCTTATGAACGTCATTGGACATTATTTGAATCCAGCCCCTTCTGCAGAAGAAAAGTCTGCATTAGAGACTGTTCTTGGCAGACAATTTCTCGCCCTTCGATGGTTTGAACAGCCTAACCTTTTAGGTCCTGACTATACCGGGTCTAATAAGATCAACTTACCGATGACCTTCTATCAATCCGTCCTCCGTGAAGTCGATGAAGATCAAATTGCAAGCGTCATTGATGCCATTGGCGAGAATTTCCCCCTTGTCACGGCAGCATTGCAGCAATTGAAAGATTCTGGGCCAAAAAACCTAGAAAAAATTAGCGAGAACCTCCCAGAAGCTCTGGAAGTTCTTGCCCAATTGAAAAAAGATTACGAGAATCCTCCTAAAGCCTGAAAAAAAAACCTAGATCGAAAAATATGATGACCTCATAAACTGGAGTCATGAGGTTCATTCAAATCGCAACTCTTCTAGTCGCAGCTCTTTTCTGCAGTTGTGGAGGGAAAAGCAAATCTGCAACCTATGAAATCGGCATTGATCCTTACTGGTATCCATTGCAACTTGCTGGTCAGGAAAAAAATGTTCTCGCTTTTTCTATTGAAATGCTAACCCGCATCGCCAAAAAAGAAGGCCTTGAGATGGCTGTGCAAAGAATGAGCTGGGACAACCTGCTTTGGGGACTCAAAGAACACAAATACAATGCCGTTCTCTCATCTTTGCGCCCCTATGCATTTTATGAAAAACAATTTTCCTTTTCCGATGTTTATCTTTTCACAGGGCCCATGCTTGTCGTTTTAAAAGAATCCACTATCCGAAGTCTCGAAGATCTCAAAGGAAAAGAAGTTGCCGTCATTCGTGGATCTTCTGCAGCTCTGCTGCTTCAAACCACTCCAGGCATTATTCTCCAAGGCTATGATTCAATCCCTATTGCCCTTGAAGCACTTGAAAAGCAAGATGTCAATGCTGCTGCCCTCGAAGTGCTCGTCGCACAAAACTACGTTCGCGATCTATATAGTGAAACAATGAAAATGCTATGCTCTCCCCTCAGCAATGAGGGATTGCGACTTGTTTCTCTCTTCCACGATTCTCCCAAGCTGATGAAACGCTTCAACAAAGGGCTAATCGCTCTTAAAAAAAGTGGGGAATACGAAAGACTCCTCGAAAAATGGGGCCTCTCTCCCGATGGGAAGCCCATTGCCAATCTCGATCAGGAGATGGATCTTCTATTCAAATCGACATTTTAGCCATTCCAATGGAGATTTATCCCCCTTTTTTAGCCAATCAAATGGCTAAAATGCCCGTTTTTTATCTAGCAGTCTAATTCTTAGATACTTCGGCATTTTGTTTACCTCTTCAAATCCATATTGAACCAATACAGCATGTATTGACATAAATTATAAATATTTGTTATAATTAATTAACTTTTTAAATAAAGCCTGGAGTTTTAAAAAATGCCATCTATTGGAGATCTGACAAAATATTCTTTATATACTTTTGCTACAATGCTACAATTGAGTGTAATAGCGAATGTAATGACAATACATTCTGCTGAAGATCCCGAAATAGATAACGTTCCACTAGCTGGATTTCTAATGTCAAAGACAAATCTTACAAATGTAACAACAATAGCGCTCGGAATATTTGCAGGATACTCTCTTTGTAATGGATTAAGAACAACCAAACACAAAATTAAAGAATGCATTTCTGGAGGTTGGGAAGGAATAAAATTTTTTCGGGTAGCTGTTCCTCTTTTTATAGTTCTTTCTACAATATCTAACTATCTTTGTTCTTCAGTAATATTGTGCAAAGAGAATAAGCCTGTAAATGAGGATAATGACCTCCTGTCACTCTCTCAAAAAATTTTTTACACGACAATTATTGGCCCAATTTTTGAAGAAATTGCATTTCGTGGTGTGATCGCAGGCACGACAAAATATATTGCAAAAAAAATCCCTGGAATTTCTAACAAGGCTGAAGCAATTTCCCAAGGTGTTTCCAGCATTTGGTTCGGATTAATGCACCCCAGTTGGGCAACGAAGATCAATTCATCTGTTAGTGGATGGAAATTGCTTTATCCCATAAAAAAAGAACATGGAATGATGGGAGCAATTAGTGCACATATTGCATTTAATACAATTTCAGCCTTTATAATCAGTCCGATATTAAATGAATATTATATAAAAAAATTCTTTTAAGCAAAAAAATAGCAAATTAAAAAACACGACATTTGTCATGCTCGCTGTACTGCTGGCGCACACGGGCCAATTCTTCTGGATTAACAGGACAAGGCAAAAGCCCCCAAACGAGATTGGCATAATTGTGGATCGACTCATCCGTTGAAAAGTGGTTCATATGCGCGATATTTTGGATCGCAAATTCTGCCCATTTGTGGGGATCTTGGAAGAGTTCTTCCACTTTTTTCTGTGTTTCATAGTAGCCAGGCAAATCATTCAAAATGAAATAGCGATCGGCTCGCTGTCCGCCTGGCGGCTCGAGTAAAATGCGGTAAATATTTACAAAAGCTTCATGCTCTTCGTCGCTTTCAGCCAAAGAACGATCCTTAAGGGCATCGATTGCTCCGCGAATTTTGGCATTTTCTTTATAGATGTCCCAAGGGTTATAGCTATTAGAGCGGGTCATTTCAGCATTTTCTTCAGCTGAGGCTCCAAAACCAAAGG
>JAAKFC010000121.1 GCA_011065225.1 Chlamydiota bacterium | reverse complement strand
AAGAATTATGAAATCGATTCTCATAATCCTCATTTGCATCATCATTCAGTGGGGCTTGATGAAATTTTGTATAACCCTGAATGTCATTTTTATTATGAAGGCATTAAATTTGTAGCAGTTGATCTAGTAAAAAAAATGAAAGCGGATAGGGGTTCTGAAAAGGACATTAGAGATATAAAACTCATTGATTCATTGGATCTGTGAATTGCTGTCCTATTTTTCCATTTGCATTGAAAATGGAATTTAGCTATATCTTTTAACCATCTTTTTCGGAAAAGAGTGAGCAAGTTATGTTCCAAAAATTGATGTTAGTCATTTTTTTAATGCCTTTTATTTCTATGCAGGCTTCCGATTCTACTTGGGAAAATTATAAACAACATTCCCTCGAGAATCATTGCAAGATTAAAGGTTGGTGCAAAAGAGAAAAAGCAGAAAAATTAATGGATTTAATTCATGATGCCGGTCCTAGAATTTGTGTAGAAATTGGTGTTTTTAAAGGATCTTCCATTTATCCAATAGCTAAAGCTTTGAAATATACAAAAAAAGGAGTTGTGTATGCTGTTGATCCGTGGGCTAAAGAAGAGTCTCTTAAATTCGAAGTTGATGAAGCGAATCAAAATTATTGGGGTAGTTTAGATTATGAAAAAGTTTATCAAAAATTCATAAAAATGCTCAAAAAAAATGATCTTAAGAAATATTGCAAAGTTATCAGAGCAACTGCAAAAGAAGCTTTATCTCAATTTAAGGATGAATCTATTGATTTTATACACATTGATGGAAACCATAATGAAGAATCTTGTATGCAAGATGTAGAAATGAGCTTAAGAAAATTAAAAAAAGGGGGCTGTCTTTTATTTGATGACGCCAATTGGCATCAAACTCAAAAAGCTGTTGCCTATCTTCATCAACATTGCAGGTTAGAAAAAAAATATTCAGTAAATGATGAATGTCTTCTTTTTTTGAAACCATGAACCCGGAAATTTAATGAGGTCTAACATTAACCCAAATTGCTACCCATTATTCCTCTATGCTATCTGCGCTGTTTACTTACAGCGCTTTGCTCGTCATCCATATGTACACATATGGTCTTCCTTCCAAATCTTGTGTCTAAACAGCTCGCTAATGCCTAGAGAAATAGGGATAACAACTTGGGTTAATGTTAGTTTTTTGAAGCCATTATTTTTAATAGCTATTTTTTCTGCTTTTCTAACATGTAATATAAGTTCTTTATCTGCTGAATGGAATGCGGTTCATTGCATATCTGAAAATCAAATTGATATACCAAAGGCTCTTGATAATAAAGAGTTTATAAATTTGAAAAAGAGGGTAATCGAGCGAACAAAAAAAGGATGGTGCTCGGAAGCACAAGCAAATTTAATTATGGAATGCATTCTTCTCACTAAACCAAAAGTATGTGTTGAAATTGGGACATTTAATGATTCTTTTTTTCTGCCACTTGTCGCAACTTTGAGTTATCTTAAACATGGTTATGCCTATGCTATAAATCCCTGGTCTAATGAAAAGGCAGTTCAAGGTGTTAGTTCCAAAGATGTAAATTACCAATGGTGGTTAACCGTGAATATGCAATCAGCAAAAAATGATCTGGTTTCTATGATTCATGAATGGTCATTAAATCCTTATTGTAAAGTCATCCACGCGACGCCTCGAGAAGCTATACTCCAAATCGATTCCATTGATTTTCTTCATCTTTTAGGAGGTCTTTCTGAAGAGGAATCCCTTCTTGATACCCAATTATACTTGCCTAAGGTGAAATCTGGAGGTTATATCCTTTTATCAAACGTATTTCTCTATATTGATCAAAAGCTGACAAGAATGAAAGCTTTATGGACACTACTTGATGAGTGTGAAATAGTTTGTGAAATTGACAACAGTAATGCCATTCTATTTAGAAAAAACTAAATGCAATTTAGAGAAGGTCTCTAAGGGGGAATTGTGAAATATTTTATTGTATCGTGTTTAATGTTTTTGAACTTTGCCCCTGCCTTTGCTTTAGAATTAAATTATTTATATCAGAAGAATTGTATTTCTCCACAATCGCAAAATGAAATTATATTGGTGAGCCATGCAAAAACAAGCTATGAAAAGGCTATCAAGTTGGAGTCGAAGCTTTCGGGTAAGAAATTTGCAGAAGGTGATTACAATAGAGATCCGAATAATCCCAATTATTGCTCTTTGAAAAATTTAGGTTCTAAGCCTTACTATCATTTATTGAATAATCTATGCGAACTTAAAGGAGCTTCCCACCTGCATGTGGGGCTTTTAGCTGGAGACTCCTTTGTTGCAGCGCTTTATGAAAATCAGTCAAATTTAAAAAAGCAAATCGGACTGGATTGGTTTCAAGAATGCCCAAAAAACATTTTTCTTTCCAATTGCAAAGAACATCTAAATTTAGATAAATGTTTAATACTAAATAGTGAATGCTTCAATGTTGATAAATCAGTTTTTGATGCGCCAATCGATATTTTTTTATATGATGCTGATCACAGTTTAATTGCTCATGAAAGAGCATTAACCTATTATAATGACGTTTTTGCTGATGTTTTTATAGCGGTAATTGATGATTGGGAATGCCCATGGATACGGAAACCTACTTTTAGAGCTTTTGATAAATTGGGATATCATATTCTGTATGAAGCATATATCCCTGGGCCCCGACCCTATCGAAGTGGACAATATGTTGCAGTAATAAAGAAACAGTCAATTAATCGAATTAATTAATTGAATGTCGTTTAAATCTTTTTCAGACCCTCTGTTTGATTTCATTTGTTTAATTAAGTCTGGTTTGAGGAATTTTATACCATTATAATAAAAATAATTATCGGGATTAAATAACATTTCATCTAATCCCAATGCATGATGGTGCAAATATCTATTATGAGAATCTATTTTATGCTCTTTAAATGAAGAAGGTAAGGAATCCCGATGCAGAATATCTATGTCTACACAATCTCGAAGACCATAAGCACTCAAAACGGCACTTGTATCAATACAAAGGTGTTCATGATTTAATCGATTATCAAAGATAAATTGTTGTAGTTTAGTGAACAATTGATCAAAGTTGTCACATCTTTTTAAGGTTCTTTTATTGATAAATTCAATGCTATTGGCATTGAAAAGTGTTGCTGCGATCAATTTTGTTTGCTCATGAGTATCATTGACGTGAATGACTTCATTTCCTTTTTGGCAAAGTTCTCTGAGTTCTTCTTTTGCTTTGGTTGCTACTGCCTTGCTATCACATTCGTAAAGATATATTCGCACTGGATATTTAGATCGAAGATTTTCGGGAAATGTGAGGAGAGTTTTACCTCTGCAATGCTTAAAATCATCTAAATAAGATCCTGTCCACCATTCGCCTGTATAAACAAGGCGAATGAATTCTAAAGCGCCGCTTTTAGTAAGCCAAATGTCTTTTTGATGAATGATCGATCCATATTTTTCTAAAATTTCCTCGGCTTTTTTCCGATATTTATAACCAACAGGATATAAACAACCGATAAATGTGTTTTTTTTCAATTTGGCATATTCAAATGCCATATGGTCCAAATATTTTTCTTCGAGATGATAGGCATCTCTGAATTTCTTCGCCGTAAAGATGTCGTCTGAAGGAATCTTTGTTATAGCTTTAGCTTTAACTGGAATGTCTAAGGCTAAACATGTCCCGATACGATGAGCGCCATTTCTTGCAATATTTAAATCATTGACTTGAATGGCATATTTTTCATCGTACCCTTTTGTTTGCATGCTATGTAGCAAGGTCTCAAAAGAAGCGCGAAAATCATCAAAGCCGATTTTCAAGGGGTTTGTATTATAGCATTTGACCCACTTCTCGAGATGGCTTCTATATAAATCGATATGCCAATTTGTGTCATATTTGTTGATAGAGTATTTTGCGTAAATATACTTAGGTAAAATGTCAAAACGATCAAAACTTAATAATTCAGTAGGGTGAATCCAAAATTCTTCACCTATTTTGTGGGAGAAATGAACTTTTTTTGGATGAGATACAATATTTGCTTCTTTGTTTCCAATTACATATTCATTAGTAATGATGTCAAAATTAGTTCCATATATATTTAATCCGGGGATTTTAAATAAAATTTGATCATAAGGAAGATTATCCCATTTCTCTTGAAAATAGCTCAGAATTTTTTGCATTCCAGATTGAGAAATCACATAAGAAGCCGTGCCGTAACGACAGAAGATTCTTGATAGGTCATCATTCATCTTCATTTTGTTTTGAGGTATTTCAGCAACCCTAGGAATGATAAAATCTCCTGTCTTAGCATCGTGATAATCGATGTCTGTGTAAATAATATCCCATGGCACTTGCAAGTCTGTAATTTTCTTTGAAATTCGTTCTAGGTACTGAGGATTTTCTACCAATTTAGCATGGTCTTCTATTATTAGAGCTCTAGGCAATTTATTTTCTAAGCAATATTTATAAATAGACAAGTGACTTAATGTCTGAGTAAGCAAATAAGGAGAAATAATTGTCGAACAAAATTGACTCATAATTTCCATTGGAAGAATATTAAATTTATTATACTCCACAAGTGGAATCCCATGCTTTTCGAAATCTTTTTTTAGTTCACTTAAATCTTTATGTTCTTGAAGCCTGATGACAAAAGCCGCATTTATACCATTTATTTTTAGATTTCTATGGGAACACTGAATATTCAAATGATCATTAATAGAACTTGCTTGCGAAAGCGAATGCATAACGAATATGCAAAAAATACAAATCAATCTCATAAAATTCTCAGAAAAGACTAGATTAATACAATTTAGTCATTTTGCAATAGAGAAATGTACGAAAAAAAGCCCGCGTCTTTAATTTCTAAGATACACCAGGGCCGCCGCCGCCAGCGGCTTCCTTTGCAAGCTGGATGATGCTGCGGCCAGCATGTAGCCC
>JAAKFC010000120.1 GCA_011065225.1 Chlamydiota bacterium | reverse complement strand
TTCCTCTTTTCCAAAAATTTGGCCCCTTCTTCTCAAGGCGCCAAAAGAATTCTCCCTTTTTGTGAAACTCCACTCGAATCTCTATCAGCAATTTCCTGAAGAAATTGCTACTCTCAAAAAAGAGGGAGTCCAGCTCATAGAAGATTTTCCTCCTATTTATCCTCTTCTTGCGAAAATGGATCTCTATATTGGGGATATGTCTTCCATCGGATACGATTTTCTCGCCTTCAAACGACCCATGATTCTCCTCGCTCCTTCTGAACTGACAAAAGTAGGAAGATACGTGCCATTAGAAGAATACTCCCAACTTTTTACTATCTGCGCAGAAGAGCTAGGTAAGGCCCTTTCTTCAAGCACTCTTTATGAAGAGACGTTTGATATAAATGTAAAGCGGCTTGACATGTTTTACTCTTAGACTGGATTCATACTTTCAACCCGTAACTGCTACTTGATCTTTGATTTACCGCAACAGATTTAGGTGAGATTCTGAAGCTTTTTTTGAAGCAGATATCTTCAGATATCTGCGAAGAAAAAGATTCGAAAGATTGCCTGAAGCTGTTGGTGGAAAATCAAAGAACAGGTGGCAGTTACGGGTTCAACTAGTCTTCAATTTTTAATCGGCTAATATTTTTTCTATAAATTCATGTACACATTTTTCTTTTATTTCATGCCCTTCAAGGTTAAAGGAACTTGCACCAAAATGCAAAAGAAGGTGATCAACATGGAATTCCACACATTGCGGCCATGGGAGAGTTTTTGTAAGTTCAATCTCTCTTTTATTAAAACCGTGTCTTTTCATGTCCCCGGAATTCAATTTATGAAAAGAGGTACTGCTATGTCCAGGATATTTTTTAACTCGTACTTGTGGATTATTTTTTAAATAATGATATGTATGAGCCCCAGTGTCATGAAAGAATTGATTGATTTTATCTGGATGAAATCTTAAATCATATTTGTTAGGTAAATTTTGTACATTAAAAGCAATAAATGGCACCCAAAGATAATCTATTTTCTCTTCAGAAATTATTCTCTGCAAGCCAATAATATCATAATCTTTTAACAAAGCTCTTAGATCAAGTGGCCTAATAGGAAATAAGTCCCCATCTAATATTACAACTATATCATCGTGATCGTAACCAAAGTTATCCATAGCATACTGGATAACATGTGCGTGACGGAAGCTTCCATGTTTAGCAAATTGTTTTACATCTGTGCATCCCTTACAATGAATGTGAGAATGAACAAGATCCGGATCATTTAGCAATTGAATGAATTCATCATTTAAAGGATCTGTTTCATGCCATTCTTGTTCAAAACGAACACATTGAATTCCATATTTTTCGCATGTCTCTCTTATTTCTTCTTCTAGTTTCAAATCATTCGCATCATTAAATACGATTAATTCATAATCATTTTCCATATACTTAGCCAAGGTTTTACATTGTAATTCAATAAAATCTGGCTTATTGCAATGAAAAGTAAGAAACCGAACCTTAGCAAATGCTTGACTAGATAACAATAATGCAAATAAAATAAAAAGTTTAATTTTCATCTTTTAAATCTCCTTTTGTTATAAGATGCGTTTAAGAATTGTAAATCCATGATAATGAAAATATCGTTCATGCAAAATCCATTCAGGATGGCGAAGTAAAAAATCTTCTATAGCTGCTCATAAGCCGCTCTTGCTTCGGTCGATAGAAGAAGGATATTCTGAATAATCCCCCCCATATGCAGTATCATCAATATCTCCCCAAGGTTTGCTCGTATCATGCATTGCAATATACTTACTCACTTGGGGAGAAAATTTTTCGAGCTCATAGGTTAAATGACAGTATGTGTGGAGAGAATCAATGAAAAGCATCTCAACGGGAGGAATTTCAACATTCATATCGTTTTTCATCCAGAAATGAAAAGAAATTCCATTTGCATTTGCTAATTTTCTTGCTAATCGAAGATGTTCCGGAGAAGGAGATGCAATATCAATTCCAATATAATTGCGAGTGTTTGCTGGATTTTCAGCTAATCCTTGGAGAATTCCCCAGCTTGATACCATTCTCCTTAATCCTATTTCAACAACGGAAGAACATTCCATAGCAAGTTCTCTAAGCATTGGAATGTGTCCTTTAATATCTGAACGTTGTTGGCAAGCATGTTGGTATTGATCATACAACTTTTCTTGTGCAAGATCATTTGCTCCATTTACAACGCTTGGGAAAATCCATAGAACTAAAAGCAGGTAAAAAATCGAATGTTTTGAAATGTTCAACTCCTGTAAATTTTCTTCAAAGAGTCATGAGAGTATTGCTTGCATGCATTATTAAGCAACGATTAAGTTATATACACATCCCAGTTCAAGAATTGAAATTTTGGCAAGGAGGCCCTCTAATTCCCCGTCTGCGACGAGCTTCAGTGTTCATAGACACGGAGCGAGAAGCAGAAGGAAAATTTGAGGAATAGCCGACGCCGTCAAAAACCAATTCTTGAACTGGGATGTGTATAGCTCGGCTCAGAAAAATTGCTTGCAAATTCTTCAGAAGATACGTTATGTTGTGTGGTTTCTACATAAAATTTTGAGGCTTTTTGATGAAACTCTCCGTTTTAAAATATCGATTTCTTTTTGTTTGGATTTTTTTTGTTGCTATTCAAGCCAAAGTTTTTTCAGAACCTGATAACAAAACACAAAAACCTACTAAAACAGTGCTTCTAACTGGTGCAGCTGGATTTATCGGAAGTAATTGTCTTGAATATTTATATGATACTCATGAGAACTATGATTTTATCGTTCTCGATGCTCTAACTTATGCCGGCTTTCTTGAAAATATTCCTCCTCGAATCCTTAATTCTCATCGGGTGAGATTTGTTAAGGGTTCTGTTATAGATGATTCTCTTGTTGACGAGCTGATGAAGGAATCGAACTATGTCATCCATTTTGCTGCAGAAACTCATGTTACCCGGAGTATCGCAGATGATTTGATTTTTTTCGAAACGGATGTCTTAGGGACAAGAGTTCTAATGGTAGCCTTAGTAAAGTATTCAAAAACAATAGAACGATTTATCCACATTTCTACTTCAGAAGTATATGGAACAGCTCTTACTATTCCTATGAATGAGGATCATCCACTTGAGTCAAGGTCTCCTTATGCAGCTGCAAAGGTTGGAGCAGACAGATTGGTCCATGCATATAATTGTACCTATGATGTTCCTGTTGTAATCGTTAGACCCTTTAATAATTATGGTCCCAAACAGCACATAGAAAAATTGATCCCCCGTTTTATCACTTCAGCTTTAAATGGAAAGCCTTTGACAATTCATGGAACAGGAGAGCAAAAAAGAGATTGGATTTATGTAAAAGATGTTTCAAAAGCTCTCGATGCAATGTTGAATATTCCCGATTTTTCAATCATTAAGGGTCAGGCAATCAATTTAGGAACTGAGAAATCAGTTTCTGTATTTGAGGTTGCTCAATTAATACTTAAATACTTTAATCTCCATGAAACACAAATAAAGTTTGTTAGCAATCGACCTGGTCAAGTAGATAATCATGTTGGATCATTTAAAAAAGCGAAGGCTCTTCTTAACTGGGAACCCACTACTAGTTTCGAAGAAGGATTAAAAGAGACCATCAAATGGTATATAGACCATCCCTCTTATTGGAAGAAATTAGAGGGGAATTCAGTTGTTCCAATCAAAACTTCTGCCAACCAAATAGAATTGCAGTGAACCCCGTCCTGAAGGACGGGGAATGATTTGAAAGGGGCTTCGTATACCAGACCTCGGCCATAAACTGTGAATTTAAACTATCCAGCCCTAAAGAGCCAAGTTTTCTTTCATTTTTAACATCACACTTATTATCGAATCATGTGCTGAAGGGATATTGGGAAACTCCTCAAGTAATTTACTTGCATCAAGCTCATTATTTGAGCGTTGAGCCTTAAGGATTTTATCTTGTTCCTCAACGGTAAAATTCTCCCAATTAAAAGAAGGATCAACATATTCCTTATATAAAGCGAGAATTTCATTATGCGAAAGAGCACCAGGATTTGTGAAATTATAATTTCCTTTCAAGCCTTTAAGGGTCATTTCAATTGAAACGGGCAATAAATCATCTAAAATAGTCATTGAATTCGGAATGTTAATTACTTTTTCATACTTAGTAATTTTAGTGATAAAATTCCTTGGATGGAAATCAGAAGAAATTGGCATTCTAACACGCAAATTCAAAACATTGGGATAGCTGCGCAACATTTTATCGAGCATTCCCTTAGTTTTAGAATAGAATGATCCTATAAAATTTGGCTCATCCTCTTCGGTAAAACCAATTCCACTTCCCATAGAGTGACTCTCATCGTATTGATAAATACAGCCTGTGCCAAAATTGGTTATATGAATTCCCCTAAGGTATGCTATATCGACCAAATTCAAAACTCCTAGGATATTGGTACGGATAACAGTTTGTTTATGATCTTCACACCAATCTACATTAGGAGTTCCAGTAATTCCAGCAGCATTGATGATAAAATCAGGCTGAATTAAATCTATCTCATGTTCAATTTCTTCTCTGTTTTCCAATCTTGAATTAGCAGGATAAACTTGATAATTTTGATTCTCAAGAAGCTTGACAATTTTTTGTCCTATCCAACCAGTTTTTCCTCCAAAGACTAAAAATACTTCCCCAGACTTCTCTTGTGAACAAAGAAATGGTTGAAATGTCAATATACAAAGAAAGGTAATTTTTAATAAAAAACTGTAAATCATATCTGAACGCCTCCTATTTTCAAGCGAATTTTTTGTCTTATTTTTTATGCAGGGAAGAATGGGCCTTCCAAGGTATTCACCTATACACATTCCGATTCAAGAATTGGTTTTTGACGGCGTCGGCTATTCCTCAAATTTTCCTTCTGCTTCTCGCTCCGTGTCTATGAACACTGAAGCTCGTCGCAGATGGAAAATTTGAGGGCC
>JAAKFC010000012.1 GCA_011065225.1 Chlamydiota bacterium | reverse complement strand
TTTAAGAGATTTTCTTGTTTTTCTTGCGGATAACGCTGTTGCGGATGCCATAGCTAAAATAGATGATATATCCGAAAAAGATCCAGATGACAAGTTGCACCCATGTGACAGCTGGCAATGCAATCATTTGGAGCAAACAGGCTAATGTTCCAGCAAGTGGAATCCATGGGAAAAAAGGAACTTTGAAGGGCCGATGAAGGTTGGGCTGGCGATAGCGCAAGACAAGCACGCCAAAACAGACGATACCAAAAGCCATCAGTGTTCCCATTGAGACCAGCTGTCCCAAAATACCGACCGGGAAAAAACCACAGACGAGCATCCCCAAAATAGTAAGGAGAATGGTGTTGTAAAAAGGCGTGTGAAACTTCTTATGCACTTTTCCAAATACTTTGGGAAGAAGGCCATCGTGTGCCATCGTGTAGAAAATGCGAGTTTGTCCAAGCATCATGACAAGGACAACGGATGAAAGACCAGCCAAAATCCCAAACTTGGCGAAGTAGCGCAGCCAAATGAATTTATTACCAAGGGCTGCAAGGGCAACACTAAAGGGGGCTGGTCCGCCAAGCGCGGTATAGCTCACAATTCCAGTGAGGACGAGGGCCATGACGATGTAAATCGAAGCAGCAATGCCGAGTGACCCAATCATACCAATAGGCAGGTCCTTTTGAGGATCACGCGCTTCTTGTGCAAGTGTTGACAAGGCATCAAAACCAATGTAGGCAAAAAAGACGACTCCCGCCCCACGCAAGATACCGCTGAAGCCAAATTCTCCAAATGCTCCGGTATTTTTGGGAATAAAGGGAGTCCAATTTTCAACGCTGATGAAGGAAATACCGCAAACGATAAAAAGGACAATAACGGTCAACTTGATGATCACAACGATATTATTGAAGCGCGATGCAGCCTTAATGCCAATGGAAATCATACAGCCGATAAATCCCATGATCAACATTGCGGGCAGATTGAGAATGGAGCCTGTTCTTGCCCAACCCGTTGTGATATCATAAGAGAGCGGTGAGCTTGCAAATTTTTCAGGTAGAAAAATATTGAAATCGGCAAGAAAGCTCGAAAGATAGCCCGACCACCCAACAGAAACTGTCGCCGCAGAAAAGAGATACTCTAGGGTGAGCCCCCAACCAATTGTCCAAGCGACAATTTCTCCAAGAGTCGCGTAAGCGTAAGAATAAGGACCACCAGCAACGGGAATGAGAGAAGCGAATTCAGCATAGCAAAGTGCAGCAAAGACGCAAATGATCGCGGCAAAGAGAAAAGAAAAAACAACAGCAGGTCCAGCATAAACGGCTGCTGCTTGGCCAACAAGAACGAACACGCCAGCACCAACGATTGCTCCAATTCCCATGGACATCAAGTTGAGTCCCGTCAAGGACCGATCTAAGCCATCTTTTCTGTTAGACGCTTCTTCTTTGAGGTCATGAATGCTTTTTTTTGCGAACAATCCTTTAGCCATAGCGTGTAAGGTTGAACCTCTCTCGCCTAAAGGCGAGAGATTCCTGCTTCAACGCTCCCTCCAATGAGGGCAGCTCCACAGGCTTTCGACCGTCGTCCCGGCGGCCTCTTTTTAACATGCTTGGTTTTCGCATATTCAATTTTTTTACCTTAGTATTTTACCACTTAGAGGATTTTTCTAAGGAACCACATATACTTTCCAAATACCATTTGTGGTCTAAAAACCACGATTCGCAAAAATGCGAAAACACAGTTTAAAATATTCCAACTTTTTCAAGAAGGAATATTTTGCGCTTACATCACGGCCCTAAAGGACCGTGTTTTTCAGCGCTTGAGGATAAGCTAAGCATAGCATTTAAAGCAACTCGCTGATGCCTTCCACAATCAATTCAAAGAAAACGAAGAAGGCCAAAAGGCCTAAAACAAATTTCCCACCACCAAGTTGCTGGTGGTGTCTTTCAAGATTTTTGTGATAGCGTCCCGACCAAACCATCATCACAGGAAAAAGTCCCAAAAGCAGAGCACACCCTATTCCCCCTGCATAGCTAAGCGCACGGATAAAAATTTTAGGATAGAGCATCGCAATGAGTGTCGGAGGCAGAAAAACCAAGAAATATAAGAGAATGCGCATTTTTCCTTTTTTGGAGAGTTTGAGTCCATCCGATAAAAAGTCAAATAGCCCCAAGGTCACACCCAAAAAGGAAGTTGTCAGTGCGCAAAAGGCAAAGGCTTGTCCAATTGCATACACTATCGGAGATGCTGCAATATTTTTTAAAGGCACAACTGCAGAAAGCCCATGCTCTTTTGCAGCGAGGAGTCCATTGGCTCCTTCTAGAGGAACAATTCCCAGAATCAGATATTCCCAAATGATATAAACGAGTACGGGAATACTGCTGCCGATAAGAATCACCTTGCGGACTTTTTTAGGTTCGTTATGAAAGTAATTGCGCATGCTCGGAACAATGCCCTGGTAGCTAAAGGAGGTAAACACCACTGGCAGGGAAAGAATGGCAAAGCCCCAATGAAAATTGCCGAGCAAATCAACTTGGACTTTGCCAAAGCCGATCAAAATAAAAACCACAAAAGAAACAGTCAACCCCGCCATAAAAATAAAATTGAGACGATCGACTGCATGGGTTCCGATATACACAACCGGAGAGAAAATCAAAATAAAGAGCAGGATAGCAATTGGAGGGGGAAGGACATTATTCGTAATGGCTGCAACAAAACCCCCGCCTCCCGCTGCATAGGCAACAGTCAGGCTGTAAAATAAAAAGAGATAGAGGACCCAGCTGGCGTATTTTCCTTTTTTCCCGAGCAAATGCGAAGAAAGTGAGACTATGTTAGTATCTTTGGGAAGCCAAAAACAGGCTTCCAAAAGCAAAAGTCCTGTACAGGCAGAAAAAATCCAACATACCAGATAAATCACAATTGCTGGCCAAAATCCCCCCGCAGCTGTCGTGACTGGCAAGGCGAGCATCCCCGCACCAATGGCGGTTCCTGCTACAAGGAGAGAGGCTGTGAAAACTTTTGATTTTGACATTTGAAATTTTAAGAGTAGCAGAAAAACCTCTTTAGACAAAATATGTTTTTAGATACTTTCATAGTGAGTAAGCATTAAGGACCCTTTGGAACAGAAAATCATCCCTGTAGAAGATCATCAACTCCCGATTGAGAAGGTCGATACCCATGCGATCTACGTGGTGGAAAAACTCAAAGCAGCGGGATTTGTCGCCTACCTCGTAGGAGGCAGTGTCCGCGACCTCCTATTGGGACACCGCCCTAAAGACTATGACATTTCCACTTCGGCAAAACCAGAAGAAATTAAAAAAGTTTTTCGCAATTGTATCCTCATTGGTCGCCGTTTCCGCCTAGCTCATATTCGCTTTGGGAAAAAGGTTTTAGAGGTCGCTACTTTTCGTTCAGGTGACCCAGAAAAAGAAGATCTCATTTTGCGCGATAATCAATGGGGATACCCAGAGGAAGATGCTCTGAGACGCGATTTTACAATCAATGCTCTTTTTTATGATCCCTCTACGGAGCAGATCATCGATTACGTGAATGGGTATGAAGACATCAAGCGCAAATACTTGCGTACGATCGGGCAACCCTTTGTTCGATTCAAACAAGATCCAGTTCGGATGCTCCGGCTTCTGAAATTTCAGGCCCGTTTCGGCTTAGAAGTCGATCCCGATGCCCATATTGCACTTGTGGAATGCAGAGAAGAAATTGTAAAAAGTGCACCAGCACGCGTTTTGGAAGAAATGCTTCGTATGCTTGAATCGGGTGCTGCAAAACCTTTCATAAAGCTTTTGAACGAACACGGGATGATGAGTCATCTTCTCCCCGAAGTTGCGCATTTCATCGAAAAGGAAGAGGAAGGAGCAGACATCTATTCCTATCTGCAGGAAATCGATCGATTTTTCCAGGATCCTTTGAGTGAGAATTTGGAACGCCCTCTACTTCTCAGCTCGCTGGCCTATCCCTTGCTCCAAAAACGGCTGAAAACGCATTTTTTAGAAAGAGAACAAATTCCACACCTTGGGCAAATCCAAAATCACATCCGCATCTTGGTCTCGGATCTTTTCCAAGAATTCTTAATTCTTCCAAGGCGACTTCGCTACAGCATGCAGAATATACTTCTCGGGCAATATCGACTCACTCCGTTCCATAAAAAGAAAACAAAACGAAAACGCATTCCTAAAGATAGTGATTTCCATCTCGCCCTCAAGTTTCTATTGCTGCGCTGTTGTCTCGAGCCAGGACTCAAAAAAATCCATGAAGAGTGGCAAACTCTCTATTTATCTCAGGAACGGCCTCAAGCGGAAGAACCAAAGAGGCGGCGCAGGCCCCGGAGAAGAAAAAGGGCAAAGAAAAATTAATGGATGTTTTGCAACTCTCTCCAACTATAGAAGTAGCCCACATTGGCCCTTCTCTTGAAAAGGGGCGCCTTCCCACTGTGATTTACTTTTCCCTATCTGGACAAGAAAGCCTCGAGCTCGATCCCTATAATCAACCAGCAGTGTATCTTGCTGGAAAAGGAATACGCGTCTTTTCACTCAATCTCCCCGCACATGGGCCCAATCTGAATGCTGCTCTTGCCATTGGCACTTGGGCAAAAGAATTTCAAGAAGGGAAAGACCCTCTTACTCCTTTCCTCAAAAGCATCCATTTTGCCATCGATGCCCTCATAGAAAAAGGGTGGATTGTACGAGAAAAAATCGGGCTCATGGGTCTTTCGCGTGGCAGTCTAGCTGCTGCACTATTTGCAACCCAATATGAAGTGCGCGCAATCCTCGGATTTGCTCCGATGACAGAGCTCACCTTTGCTCATGAATTCGAAAATGTTGAAAGCAAAGCAAAACAATTCAATCTCACTCATCACATCGATGCCCTTTGCGAAAAGACAATCCGTTTTTATATCGGCAATCGCGATATGCGTGTGGGCACAGATAAATGCTATTCCCTCGTTTGGGAGCTCGCCAATGCAGCTTTTGAAAAAGGCCTTCGCTCCCCGCCAATTGAATTGATCGTCTCGCCTTCAATTGGACATATGGGCCATGGGACTTCAAAAGAAGTTTTCGAAGCAGGAGCCAATTGGCTTGGGGAAATTTTAGGAGCAATTCGATGAAAGACTCTCCATCCATTTTTCTCTTTGCTGGGGAAGCCAGTGGAGATCTTCATGGCGAAAAACTAGTCCAACAACTCCATAGAGAAATTCCAAATGTTCGGATATTTGGTGTGGGGGGGCCGAAAATGCGCTGGGCAGGACTCGACTGCATCATGCCCATGGAAAAATTTCAGGTGATGGGTTTTGTCGATGTTTTTTTCGCTCTTCCAAGGCTCTTTCGTCAATTTTTCCGTTTGCGCAATCTGATTTTGAAAGAAAACCCCGATATCGTTTTCTTTATCGACTATCCAGGCTTTAATCTCGCAATGGCAAAAAGTCTTTTCAAGCGTTCTTTTCCAGGAAAAATCTGCCATTATATCTGTCCTTCGGTCTGGGCATGGGGAAAAAACCGCATTCCCAAAATGGAAAAGATCCTCGATCACCTCTTCGTTACTTTTCCTTTTGAAAAAGAGATTTTTGATCCCGAAAAACTAAAAGTCGACTATGTTGGTCATCCCCTCATCCAGCAAATTGAAAATGACAAAGCCCCTCCCATCGATGTCAATCAAGACTATCGCGTTCTGGCCCTCTTCCCTGGAAGCCGTCGCAAAGAGCTCTTACGCAATTTCCCCAAGCAAATACGAGTGGCTAAAAAGCTCTTGGATGAACATCCCGACATCTTTCTCGTCATCTCAGTAGCGCAAGCTTCTTTTTCCTTATTGCTCGATCAGATGATGCAAAGAGAAGGAATTCTTTCGAAAGAGAGGATCCTATTTGCCAGCGCCTCGCAAAATAGCACTTTGATGAAACGGGCAAGCCTTGCCATTGCAAAATCGGGGACAAATAATCTTGAGCTCGCACTTTATGGCGTCCCAACGATTGTAACCTATGCAATCGACCCTTTAGATTTCTTCATCGCCAAAAATCTTCTGCGGATCCGCCTTCCCCATTACTGCATCGTCAATATCATCGCAAAGAAAAGAATTTTTCCTGAACTCTATGGTCCCCTCTTCACAGAAAATGCTCTCTACGATAGTGCCAAACAATTTCTTACTTCCGATCAAGCACTTCAAGAGTGTAGAGAAAAATGTCAGGAAATCGGTAAAATCTTAGAAAGAAAACAACCAGAAGAAGAAATTGCTAACACATTAAAAACTTTATTAGATGAAAAAAGATCCACTTAAGATTTACATCGATCGTCTGAAAGACGATGACACGGAACAAATTTTTGAAGTGCTCGAGTCCGATTTCCTTGAAACAAATGAGGAAGAGCTCTCTTTCACCGGCAAAGTAACCATTTCTGGTCAAGCCTACTTGGCAAAAAATCATTTGATCCTCGATTTAAAAATCAAAGCAACAGCCAATATGCCCTGCTCGATTTGCAATGAAAAAAGTATTGTCTCCATTGAAGTTGACGATTTTACCCACACAGTAGAGCTATGCGAGATCCAATCAGCCATCTATGATTTTGCCGATGAGGTGCGCAGTAGCCTACTCATCAAAATTCCACAGTTTCATGAATGCAATAGTGGCAAATGCCCCCACCGGAAAGACGTAACAAAATTTTTAAAAGCCTCCGCAGAAGAGACCCACTCACCCTTTTCCGAGTTGACCCTATATACACCCCCCAGTTCAAAAATTGGTTTTTGAACTGAGATGTGTATAAAAAAATCCCCCATTCCTATATACTGAGGCCTTCTAAAAAAAAGGAGTTTTAAAAAATGGCTGTACCACGAACTCGCACATCAAATGCCCGCAAAAATTCCCGGCGCTCTCATCATGCAAAAAAACCAAAAAACTTCGGAAAATGTTCTAACTGCGGAGGCTCACATTTGCCTCATAAGCTTTGTATGCATTGTGGGCATTATTCTGGGCGCCTTGTAATCCATGCAAAAAAAGATGAAGAGTAATGAAGACTATCACCGTCCTAGAATCGGAATCGATCTCTTAGGATGTGAAACACCTCCCGACAAACTTCTCAAAGCCATCGTCTCCCATACTTGGGAAGGCGAGTATCCTCCTGTTCTCACGATTTTTGCCACGAAAGATGTATTTGAAAATGTCCCCACTCCTGAAGACTTTCATTGTCATGTTGTAACAGAAGAAGTGACAATGGAGGACGATCCCTTGCTGGCGGTACGCCGCAAAAAAGATTCCTCGATGGCTGTCGGAATTGGTAAACTCAAGACTTTTGAAATCGATGCCTTCATTTCTGGAGGAAATTCCGGCGCTCTTCTCGCCCAAACAAAAATTTCCTTGCCAATGCTTCCCGGCATTGATCGCCCTGCATTTCTCACCCTGATTCCCTCAAAACTCGAACCCATTGCCGTTCTTGATGTAGGAGCCAATGTGAATGTCAAAGCCGAAAACCTCCTCCAATTTGCCAAAATGGGCATTGCCTACCAGAAAACCCGCGGCCTTTCCCATCCCATCGTCGGACTTTTGAACATTGGTGAAGAGAAAAAAAAGGGGACTCCGGAGCTACGCAAAGCCTATGAAATTCTGCAAACCCTCAACGAAGATTCCCCCATTGATGCCCCCACCTTCATCGGCAATATCGAGGGGCGCAGTGTCTTTCATGGCAATATCGACGTATTGATCACCGATGGTTTCACAGGCAACGTATTTTTGAAAACCTCAGAAGGGATCGCCGGCTTTGTCCTCGAACAAATGGAAAACCTCGGCCCCCTCGAAGTCATTCCGGGCATCCGTTCAATCATTGCCGCCCTAAAACATCGCCTCAGCTATGCCGAGTATCCTGGAGCGATCCTGTGTGGAGCAGATGGAATCGTAATGAAATGCCATGGGGAATCTCCTCCCGAAGCCTTCATCAACAGCATTCTCGGCGCCAGCCGTCTCGTAAAAAATTCCTTCATCGAAAAAATCAAGACAGAATTATGATGCCTTTTTTCACATGGAAAAATACAACAAAAGCACAAGACATTGAGCTTCATACAGCCCATGAAAGAAGCCAACTACTAGGCAAAAAAAAAATTCAAAAAGCATTTGAAAAAATAGATGCTTCAGCGAGACGGCAAATAGGAATAGTAGCTGGAGTTTTGGGTAGTTTTGTATTTCTTATCGGAATTCTTTGTCTTACTGATGTCATAGCTGATAAAAAATCAGGCATCATTTTGACGACATTAGGATCCGTTATTTTATGCGCAAATTGCATATTTTTTGCTTGTATATGTCGAAAATAGTTCAAATTGAATTATTACTCGTAACTGCTACCAAAAATCCTCTGAAAAAACAAGTTTTTCAACAAAGTTTTTTGTCAAAAAGAATAGGCCCTGGAAAAAGACATATAAGCTGGTGGGATCCAGCTTTTATGTTTTTCCAGCCGATGGCTGTTATGGCAAAGGAAAATTGCCCCGTTCGATCGGACCACAGTGCTTCGCACGGGGTCCGGAGTAAGGGGTGATTTGCCGCAGCCAGAATCAGCTCAAGACACGAAGTGCCGGACTCGGCAACCGAAGGAATTGCCGCGCAGAATGTTATGGCGGCACCTCCAAAGAAATTTCATCAAAACACATAATAATTTTTAAAAATACCACCCTTCCCCAGTAAATGAAATTCTGCTATCATCATGCCTTGGCAACAAAAAGTTAAGATATATCTATGAAAGAAATTTTAATTAACATCGAATCGAAAGAGACCCGCTGTGCTTTCCTAAAGGAAGGCACCCTCCATGATTTGATCATCGAGAGAAAAAAAACCCGCCAAATTACGGGCAATATCTATCGCGGCAGGGTCACAAATATTTTAAATAACATCCAATCGGCTTTTATCGATATCAATGAAGCGGAAAATGGCTTCATCCATATCTCGGATATTTTAGAAAACACCCAAAAATTCCAAGAGATGTTCGAAATGGAATTCGACATAGGAGGAAAAGGAGGGAAAACACGTAAAAAAGATGAAGCCGACATCACAAAACTTTTAAAAACCGATCAAACAGTTCTCGTGCAGGTAGTCAAAGAACCCATTGGCAGTAAGGGGGCACGTCTCACATCCAATCTCTCCATTGCTGGACGCTATCTCGTCCTTCTTCCCAATACTTCCCATCGCGGTGTTTCGCGAAAAATCGAAGATCCCGCAGCACGAGACCGCCTCAAAAAATTGATCCGCGCCTTTGAGATGCCGACAGATATGGGCCTCATCTGTCGTACCTCTAGTGTCAATGCCACGCAGGAAATGCTCGTGGATGAGGCAAATGATTTATTAAAATCTTGGCAACAGATCGTCGAAGACTTTCATAAGACAAAAAAGCAAATTTGCCTCTACGAGGAATCGGACCTTATGAAGAGATGCCTCATGACGGCTGTTGACAAAAAATATGATCGGATCCTCATCGATGATTACCATACCTATGGGGTCCTCAAAAAAATGTACGAAAAGTACAGCGGAGAATACTCTTTAAAAATCGAATTTTTCCGTGATAAAGCTCCCATGTTTGAACGATTCAGCGTGGAGCGAGAAATTGAAAAATCGCTTAGACGTAAAGTCTGGCTCCCTTCTGGGGGATACCTCTTTTTTGACCGAACAGAAGCGATGCATACAATCGATGTGAACTCAGGAAGGAGCTCGCAACAAACAGAAGTAAGCGATGTCGAAGAAGCCCTCGTCCGCATCAATATGGAGGCAGCAGCTGAAATCGCCCGCCAATTGCGTCTTCGCAACGTCGGTGGCCTTGTCATCTGCGACTTCATCGACATGCGAATGCGAAAGAATCAACGCCGTGTCCTTGATCACCTCAAAGATGCGATGAAAGAAGACAGCGCAAAATGTACGATTTTAGGGATGAGCGAATTTGGTCTCATCGAAATGACAAGACAGCGCAATCGTGAATCTTTGAGTCAAACTATGAACACCGCCTGTCCCTATTGCTCTGGCAGTGGACAAGTCAGAACCTATGAGAGCACTTCGATTGAAATTGAAAGAGCTCTGAAAAAGCTCATCAATCAAAAACAACAATTTGGCCTAAAACTCATCTGCCATCCTTCACTTGACAATTTCCTCAAAGTAGGAGATAAAAACTTTCTCATAAAATTGGCAGAAGATCTCAACGCCCAATTAGATTTTGATACTCACGATTCACTGCATTTGAACGAATTCCAATTTCACTCCACGATCAATGGACAAAAACTCGAAATATAACGTACCTGAAGTCCTCACTTCCTTGGTAGAAAAAGGTGAGATCCCTCTTGAGCTAGGAAAGACCTTGCGCGCTTTTTATGAAAGTTATCATAAGGCCACTGCATCGGATGAATCCGCTATCCCTATTTTTCTTATTTTTCTCGATCTCGTCAAGCAACAGCACCAAAATCCTTATCCCTTTGAACCTTACCACAAGCAAGTCAGAAGACCCTTCGATTACCATGCTTTTAGTAGGGATTTTCTCCGCCCCCTCATCGATAAACAAGCTTCTTCTATTTTCGGCAAAGAAACACTCCAAGAAATTGAAAACCATTTAACCCAAGGTCACAATGTCGTATTTTTAGCAAATCACCAATCAGAAGCCGATCCCGTGGCTATTTCTCTTCTACTCGAAGAGCAGTTCCAAAGTATTGCAGAGCAAGTGATCTTTGTTGCAGGGGATCGAGTGATCACCGATCCACTAACCATTCCCTTCAGCATGGGGTGCAACCTCCTCTGCATCTATTCAAAACGGTACATCGACCATCCACCAGAAAAAAAACAACAAAAACAACTCCACAATAAAAAAACCATGCAACTGATGAGTGAATTGCTCAAAGAAGGGGGTAAATGCATTTATGTTGCCCCAAGCGGAGGACGCGATCGAAGAAATGCAAAAGGAGAAATTGAAATCGCACCATTCGACCCACAAAGTATTGAGATGTTTTACCTAATGGCAAAAAAATCAAAAACCTCCACCTTTTTCTATCCGATGGCACTCGGAACTTATGACCTGCTTCCCCCACCTGAAACAATCCAAGTAAAACTCGGAGAAGAACGCGCTTTCAACCGAGTAGGAATCCATCTCTCAATAGGTCCTCAAATTGACATGAAAAACTTCCCAGAATCGGAGAATCCAGATAAACATGTTCGCAGAAAATCAAGAGCTGATTATATTTGGAAATTAGTACATGACGATTACATGCGTTTCCCAAGGTAAACACACCCAACGGTGTCAAACTAAGGGGCAATATTTACCACAGAGCACACAGAGGCGACTTCTTCACTAATTTTTCTCCGTGTTCTCTGTATTCTCAAGCGAACAAAGTGAGCGGGTGGTAGGCAACTTTTTTTAAAGGGTAAAAAAATGAAAAAGATTCTCTTATTTTTAGTTTTTACACTGCATTTGAGTGCAGAGGCCTCCAATGCTTTTGAACAAGTCGAAGATAGAGCCGAGCTCGAAATCCTCAGCCCTACTCTCGCCGAGAGACGAGTGGCGAAATTGCGCCTTGCAAATGGCCTGGAAGCCTACCTCATCTCCGACCCGGAGATCGAACAATCGGCTGCTGCGCTCGCGGTTCAAGCGGGATCTTGGAACGATCCAGCAGAATTCCCTGGGATGGCCCACTTCCTTGAACATATGCTCTTCATGGGAACAAAAGCTTACCCTAAGGAAGATGAATTCATGTCCTTCATTAAAGAAAGTGGAGGGAAAGTCAATGCCTATACTGCATCCGATCGAACCGTTTATATGTTTTCCGCCAATAACTCTGCTTTTGAAAGTGGCCTCGATCGCTTTTCTCATTTTTTCATCGACCCCCTCTTTAACCCTGCCAGTATTGATCGAGAACTCCATGCTGTCGATCAAGAACACGCCAAAAACATCGAAAATGATGGCTGGCGCCAATACATGATCTTCAAGGAAACGGGAAACCCCAATCATCCAAATGCAAAATTTTCGACTGGAAATGCAGATACGCTGCGCGGCATCCCACAAGAAGCGATGAAAAAGTGGTACAAAGAGCACTATAGCGCTGCTAAAATGCATCTTGTCATCCTCTCTTCCCTTCCCTTGGATGAGCTGATCCAGCTCACCGTGCAAGACTTTTCAAGCGTTCCCACACGTGAAGTTGCGCAAATCAACTATCTAGACCAAATGACCTCAGAAGAACAACGAGGACAGTTGATCTACATCAAACCAGTGAAAGATCTCAAAATTCTCTCCCTCACCTGGGAACTTCCCCAAGGCCTTGCAGTCGACCAAGAAGCCAAAGTGGGAGAACTTCTTTCCTATATTCTCAAAAGCGGGAGCAAGAACAGCCTTCTCGGCCTATTAAAACGACAGCACCTTGCAGAAGCAGTAAACGTCTCGCAAGAACAACTCGGAAACCACACAAAACTCTTCAGCATCGATGTCGAGCTCACCGATAAAGGAATAAAGCAAATCGATACCGTCATGACCTGCTGTTTTGAAGCCCTAGCTCGCCTGAAAAAAACAGGCATTCCTCGCTATATCTTCAATGAAGTCCAAAAAATTGCCGAAATCCAGTATAAATATCAATCTCGAGAAGAAAGCTTCGAATTTGTCATGAAAACAGCTCATACACTCGTTGATGAAAACCTTGCAACCTACCCAAGAAAAACCCTAATCCCCACCAAGTATGATCCCGAATTGGCAACACAATATCTCGATTACCTCACTCCGGAAAATTGCCTATTCTTCGTCATGGCAGATCCATCAAAAACTGGAGTGGAGACAACCCGAAAAGAAAAGTGGATGGGAGCAGAATATGCCATCCGCCCCGTAAGCCAAAAACAAATGATCCAACTTGCAAATGTAAGCATCAACCCCCAGATCGGACTTCCTCCGCCTAATCCCTTCATCCCAAAAAACCTCGAACTGGTCCATAAAACCTCATCTGAGGAGTCGCTAAGTCCCGTCCTTTTGCAAGACAATAATCAGGGAAAAATCTTCTTTGCAGAAGATCAAACCTATCTCGTTCCCGAGGTTGTCTATTTTTTTCGCATCAAATCTCCTTTGATTGATGGCTCCCCAAAAGCCAAGGTGCTTTCTGATCTCTACCTCAAAGCAATCAGTGATCAACTCTTCCCCATCACTTCTGCTGCTGAAGCAGCTGGCGCAAAAATCTTACTCAAGCAGGATCGCTTCTCCATTGCTGTTGCCATCAATGGATATAGCGATGGGTCAGATAAAATCGCAGAAGAAATCTTAAAAAACTTGTGGAAGGTCCGCCTCTCTAAAGAACAATTTGATCTCTATAAAGAATCCCTCGCAAGCACTTATGAAAACAGCGAAAAAGAATTGCTTTTCTTGCAAGTTCAACAATCCTTAAACAGCCTCATTTTCAATGATTCTCCCACTTCATCAGAAAAACTGAGAGCCCTCTCATCCATTACATATGATGACCTCATGGGCTTTTCAAATACCATTTTCAAAAAAGCTTATTTAGAGGGCCTCTTATACGGCAATCTTACGAAAAGTGATGCGACTACCCTACTTTCGAATATCAAGAGCAAAATGAAAGTCGAAGAGTATCCGGTAAAGGAGCATTACGAGCGCAGCGTTTTACTTCTCCCTGAAAGCCAAGGTCCCTATATGATTGCTCAACCCACAAACATGCAGGGAAACGCCACTATTTTGATGATCGAACAGGGCCCCTATTCTTTTGAGAAAAGAGCCAGCCAGCAAATCCTCGCAACAGTTTTGCAAAATACTTTCTTCGATACACTCCGCACGAAACAACAAGTAGCCTATATCGCAAAAGCCTGGGACAAAGCCGAAGAAAACCAACTCCTGCAATTCTTTGCCGTGCAATCGAGCACCCATTTTCCAAACGAATTGATCGCTCGTTTTGAACTCTTCCTCGAAAATTTCATCAAGCAATATACCACTGAGCTACCCTTAGAACGATTTGAACATGTACGTGAGATGTCCATAGCATCCCTACGAATCCCTCCCGAAAATTTGGCGATCAATGGGTCACGTCTTTTCCTCTTGGGTTTCGACTATGAAGGCGATTTCCAATTGCTTGATAAGCGCATTGCCGCCCTGCAAAATGTGACCTATGACGAGACGAGAAACATGGCAAATGAATGCCTTTCTCGCAAAAATACAAGGCGCCTTGCAATCCTTCTCGAAGGAGTTGTTCCGAAAGAAAAAGACTTCCGCTATGAGCTCGTTTCCAAGGAAGATTTAGTGCGCGATGGAGTGTACGTCACCAAGAGAGATACACTCCTCTCAGAAAGTGCTCCTGATCCGGTGGAAATAATTCGCTAGAACGTTATAAAGAAGAGGTGAGCAAAAATCTAAAAAAGCTTTTCCCCTTTGCTATTCTGATACTATTGATTTTGATTGTCTATTTAACCAATATCCATCAGATTTTCACAATGGATTGGCTACAGAGAGAAGAGATTCAAATGAGTGCCTATGCAAGGAATCACCCCTTTCTCGCACCATTGATCTATGTCGGTATCTATGTCCTATCCGTCTGCCTTGTGATTCCCGATTCTACGATTCTCACCCTTTTGGGAGGGATGATCTTTCCTCGTCCAGAGGGATTGATTCTCGCTGTTTTTTCAGAAACTGTGGGAGCAACCATCTTCTTTGCCATTTTCCACAGCTTATTTGGAACCTCGTTAATGAAACGCGAACGGCCTTTTTTAAGCAAATTACGAAGGGGCTTCAAAAGACACAGCATCAGCTACCTTCTTTTCTTGCGCATTTCCCATGTGGTTCCCTTCTGGCTTACCAATGTCGCATCAGCCTACTTCAAAATCAACCACTGGACCTTTATTTGGACCACTTTTGTTGGAGTGATTCCTCTCACATTTATCGTAGCAAATGCAGGCCATAGCCTATCGAAAACCTTTGCTGAAAACAAAGCCATAACTCTTTCCGATATCTTCACCACACCCGTAAATCTAGCCCTACTCATTTTAGGAATCTTAGCCCTCTGTCCCATCGTTTACAAGAAATGGATCAGTAAAAAGAAATGGAAGATATAATCATCATTGGTGCTGGTGCTGGCGGTCTTGTCATTGCGATTGGCGCCACAAAAGCAGGCAAAAAAGTGCTTTTAATCGAAAAGGGGCACTATGGTGGCGATTGCACAAATTTTGGTTGTATCCCCAGTAAAACCCTCATCTCTTCCGCAAAAAAAGCTCGCACCATTAAAGAAGGCAAAGAATATGGCATTGCCTTTGAATCAGAAAATTTCTCAGCCACAGCCGCCTTAGAAAGAGTGAGAAAAACGATTGCTGAAGTCCGCTCTCACGAAGATCCTGAAGCACTCAAAAAAATAGGAGTCAATACCCTCACAGGAACCGCCTCCTTTGAAGACCCCCACAATCTTCTCGTCATAGAACCAGGAGGAACTACACATAAAATCTACGGCAAAAAAATCGTAATTGCCGCTGGTTCGTCCCCCTTTATTCCTCCCATAGAAGGCCTGAAAGAGACTCCCTACCTAACAAATGAAACCATTTTTGATCTCAAAGAAATTCCTAAAACGCTCGGAATCCTCGGAGCAGGCCCTATCGGATGTGAATTAGCGCAAGCCTTTGCCCGTCTCGGCAGCACAGTCACCCTCATCAAATCCAAGCGAGGCATTTTACCCATCGAAGAGAAGGAAGTCTCATCTCTGATCGCCGAAGTTTTTGAAAAAGAAGGGATCCGGCATATCCATCTTGAGGTTTCTCATATCTCCTATCAAAATGGGAAATTTACAATGGGAGATATCGAAGTCGACCAGCTCCTCATCTCTACGGGAAGGCGACCTAATATTGGAGCTCTTAACCTCGAAAAAGCAAAGATTACCCACTCCGAGAAAGGCATTCCCCTCGATGCATATGGCAGAACCAATCAACCCCATATTTTTGCCATTGGAGACATTGTTGGAAGACCCTTCTTCACCCACATGGCAGAAAATATGGG
>JAAKFC010000119.1 GCA_011065225.1 Chlamydiota bacterium | reverse complement strand
ACGACCATCCCAATTTTTTCGCGCGCTTCTTCGGGAGTAAGGCCTTCTGCCAAATACCGACCAAATCGATAGTTCCGCGAAAGTGTGGAAAGACAGGTAACACACAAATCTCCCATGCCTGAAAGGCCATTGAGTGTTTCAGGCAAACAGCCCTTGGTGACGGAAAGTTTTCGAATCTCATGCAGTCCCCGAGTCATCAGAGCTGCTTTGGTATTATCGCCAAAACCAAGTCCATCTGAAATCCCACAAGCAATGGCGATGATGTTTTTCATCGATCCGCCAAATTCCACTCCATTGACATCGCTATTGGGATAAACGCGAAAATAGGGAGAATTGAAGAGATTGCATATGTCAAGCATCAGCTTTCTATCATGAGATGCTGAGACAACAGATGTGGGAAGTTTTTTGATGACTTCATCAGCAAGGCTAGGCCCACTGAGACAACAAATAGGATGCTCTTTTCCCAATACATCTTCGGCAACTTCAGTGAGTACAAGTCCGGTATCTTGCTCAATTCCCTTTGATGTGATGACAAGAGGAGATTTGATTCCCCCGAGTTCCATGACTTTTTCAAGCACTGGCCGCAAGCCCGATGCTGTCACAGATTCTATAATGAACTCGGCTTCATCAAGAGCTTCAGCCATGCTTGCGGTAAAGGTGAGCTTGTCATCAACTTCACATTTGGGGAGCTTGGGGTGCTGGCGTTTTTCTTTTAAAAGTGCGGCAAATTCGGGGCGAGAGGTCCATTGAAAGACATAATGGCCATTAGCAGCAAGCAAGTTTGCGAGGGCAAAGCCCCATGCTCCAGCACCGAGATATCCTATTTTCATTCTTCTAGAATAACAGAGTTTAGTTTAAGGCTCAATGTACGAGGTCGGAGGCAGCTCAGCTCTTTGCCATTTTTCTTTCAATCCTTCTGTTGGATAATGGAAGCGCGCATCGAGTTCAAAGATCTGTTTGGGAGATGTCCCAGTTAGTTTGTGGATACAGACGCGATCTCGCTCAAGGAGTGCTCGTTGAACAGGGCCCACATCTTCACGGTTTTTGAGCGGTGCAAAAATCTCCTTTCGAGGATAAAGAATCAATTCTGCCTTTTCTGCATGGGGCAAAAGATCGAAAATGAAACACTCCTGTTTAAGGACGGGCTTGCTATGCAAAAACTTTTTCACCTCATGCAAGGGAAGGTCAACGTCTTTTACTTTTTCAATGAATGGCATACTAAAGGAAAAGAGGCTTGTATTTGCGAGATTCCACTCTTTGGGCGGATTTTCAGAGTATTCAACGATGCAGATTTTCCCTTCTTTCATTCCAATCACTCCGACGTTTTCTGACACATTTAATCTCTCTACTGCTTTGAGGGTGACATCGGCCCCTTTTTTGTAGTGAATCCCAATTTGATTGGGATCGAAAGGTTCTGCCAAGGGATTGTCGATCAAAATGGTTTGAACAAACTCAATCCCAGCTGCTTTCCATTTTTCAAAGAGACCTGAAGCATAGAAACATTTGAACACTTCGCCATTGCCATTAGGGTGCGATTCGTCCATGGGCTTTTTGTCCATGTCAAGCAAGGGGACGATATTTTGCGCAAAGAGATCGACAGACTCAGGGAAGGCTTTTCGGGTCTCTTCTTGGTTGAATGGTGAGGTCATCACAGCACATTTGAGATCATATGCAAAATGGTGAGAAGCGGCATCTACACGCTCTTGGACCATTTGAAAAAGGGTTTTTTGTTTGACAAGTGACAGTGGAAATGTCCCTTTGGGCCCTTTCCAGCCAAGGCGACTGCCGTCACCACCTGCGAGAACAATACAGCCCACTTTTCCCGCTGCGATGAGCGCTCTTCCCAAAGCAATGTCATCGAAATTTCCCGCTTTACTGTATATGTTCATAGACCTCTTGTGCAGAAATATTGGTGATGTCTTTGTCTTTGCCTAAGATGGGGATGTGCTGGAGCAGCTTGTTGGGTGAGACAACATTTTGCTTGAGAATGCCCATGTAGGGATCAGCCCAAAGAGAGATATGCTTGATTGGAAAGTCTTCTTTCAAAAAATAGACCATACTGCTGATGCCAGAATCTAAAGCGACAAGAGCTTCGCAGCGGTTTTTGATGATGGAAAGGAGTTCAAAAAGGTGAGTCTCACCCCGCAGATCGATCACGCCGGGCATGGCAAATTTGTCGTCTTTCTCAAAGCCAAAAAGAAGAACTTTTTTCCCTCCTTTAGTGATTTTTTCAAAAAGAGCTTGCCAGGATTCTACCGGCCAATTGCGCCAATTTGCGTAGTTGGTTTCGGTTTGGACATGGGCTCCAACATATTTTTCGCCTTCTTCGAGATCGAATTTTTCAAAGAACGTATCCCATTTTTCCTGCCAATGCAAAATGGGAGTGAGTTTTCCATGTTGCCAAGTAACCCACCTTGTCGGGTCGGGATTTTCGATGATGACATCATATTTTTTTGGCTCGATTAACTTGCGCACATCGATCTTATCTCCCCTTTTAAGATCAGGTGCCACAACAATTTCAACACTCTTAAGCAAAAGGAAACCATCTTTCAAGTTCGGACGAGTGAGAAAAGTAATTTCCGCATCAGGAATAGCTTCGCGAATGCGATGGACAATAGCATATAGACCCAAAGCAATATCTCCAAGGCCTCTATTCCAGAAAAGAAGAAATTTCTTCTGCCCCTTTTTTTGGGCTTTTTTGATTAGGGAATCGAGTGGATTAGGACCGAACTTATGGAGGAGTTTTTTAAACATTTATGCGGTAATAATATGGAGTTTCGATTTTTTCTTTAGCATCCCAAGGATGGCTTGATAGACCTCTTCGGCTTCAATCTGTTTCATACAGCGAAAATCGATGGGGCAAGTCCTTTGGTAGCAGGGGGAACACTCTACGTGTTTGTGAATGACTTTCCCTGTGCGATAAGGTCCTGTGACAATTTCATTGGTAGAACCAAAAAGAGCGATGATTTTTATTCCAAGCGCATCGGCAATATGCATGGGACCGCTATCATTTGTCAGCAGCACATCGCAAAGGCTTATGAGTGAAGCAACTTCACGCAAGGAAGTGAGGCCTGCAAGGTTGATGACGCGAGGACCCAGTCCCTGACAAATCTGTTTGATGAGGGGGGCCGTGGGCTGGTCTCCAAAAAAGACAATAGTGACATTGGGATCAGTGAGGAGTTTTGTTGCTACTTCGCGAAAACGCTCTGGAAGCCAGCATTTGGCCGATCCATAAGTTGCGCCAGGATTGATGCCAATAACATTTTTATCCTTAGTAACTCCATGTTGTTTGAGGAGCATGCGCGATTCTTCGACTTCCTTATCAGCTAGGAAAAGACGGGGTGGGGTATTTGAAACAGGAATACCAAGAGGCTCTAGGAGCATCTTGTAAGTGACAACGAGATGTTGCCTTTCGACATTGGGGGGGAATGCAGCAGGATGCGAGAGCAAAAGACGTCGTCCATTGCAATCATAGCCCAGTCTGGTTTTCACATTCCCTTGCCAAAACCACCATGCAGAAGATAGCGAGTGGGTCAGAAGAATACCCAGATCATATTTTCCCTGACGGAGTTTTTCGATGATATTCTTTTTATCGCTCCGTCTTGAAAAGCTACTGGTTTTGCTAAAGCAAAACAGCCCATCCACTTCGGGATCTTCTTTGAGCAAATCACAAATGGGAGCACGGCACATCGCTGTAATCGATGCGCGCGGGTAATTTTTACGTAGATCAGAAAGAATAGGAGTTGCCATCACCATATCCCCAATCCAATTGGGCATTCGAATGATGATGTTTTTGAACTCGATTCCTTGAAGCGATTTCACCAAATATAACCGTATGTAAAAACCTAAAATACCAAATGCATGCTGATTTTGTACACCAAAGAATATTTTTATGCGCTATTACCCATAATTGCTACCTAATCTTTGATTTATCGCGACAGATTTAGGTGAGATTTTGCAGATTTTTCTGAGCAGATATCTGTAGATATCTGCGCTCGAGTTTGGGCATTTCATGAAAAAAAATGGGTGAAACTAAAATTTTTACTGCATAGATATGTCGGGTGACACTTCCTTCGGCGTGTCATCTGACATATCTATCGAAGCCGATTTTTTGCTAGAATCAGTTCTTCATTCACTGGAGATATATTTAATGAAAGGAATCCCTCTCGAGCACCTCAAAGAAGCCCCTTACTTGCAGCAGTGGCCGCTCTTTTTAAGCTCTGAAAACCTTGCTGTTCGTTTGGATATAAATTTATATCTTTAACTTGAAGACCGTCATTTGCAGATTTAAGAGCTAAATCGAATTCGTTTTTGGCAAAGTGAGCTTTTCCTTTTAGGGAATAAAGTCTTATCTGTAATTCTGGAGGTATATCTACAACTTGAAGACCTACATTTGCAGCTTCAATAACTGAATCACAGTAGTCATCTTTCTTTAGAAGCTCTTTTAAACTAAAACCTTTACTATAGACATTACTTATAAAATCTAAACCGTTAATGCAACCATTAGTTAAATTCACAAGTTCCGTGTATTTTTTGTCGTAGACGGCTGCTTTTAAATCAAAAAGTTTTGCCTGCAGTATTAGGTCTGGATTTACATTTTGAATTTGAAGATTTGCAGCTTCATGAGCTAAAATACTAGAACAGTTATTTGCAGCTTTAAGAGATAAGTCTAATTCATTTAAACAGATGTAGGAGCTCGCTTTTTCGTAAAAAAGACGTGCCTGCAGCTTTGGTTGCATATCTTGAGTTTGCCGGCCAGTCTTTATAGCATTAAGAGCTAAAAGGTTAAGGCCTTTATTTGCAGCATAAAGAGCTAAGTTGTAATCGCCTTTCCACATGTAGGTATGTGCTTTTTCGTAAAAAAGACGTGCCTGCAGCTCTGGTTGCATATCTTGAGTTTGCCGGCCAGTCTTTATAGCAGTAAGAGCTAAAAGGTTAAGACCTTTATTTACAGTATCAAGAGCTAAACTCCATTGATGTTTTTGATTGTAGGAGTCTGCT
>JAAKFC010000118.1 GCA_011065225.1 Chlamydiota bacterium | reverse complement strand
AGTTGCTACCCATTATTCCTCTATGCTATCTACGCTGTCTACCTACTGCGCTTTGCTCGTCGCCCATATGTAAACATATGGCCTTCCTCTCAAATCTTGTATCTAAACAGCTCGCTAACGCTAAAGAGAAATAGGGGTAGCAACTTGGGTTAATAAATAATTTACAATCCAAGTTTTGCTACATAATTCTCAAGGAATTGAAATTCCTACTAGAGATTTGTCTCTAATCCTATAAGCATGAGGGATTTCTCTCATGCTTTTTTTTTGTTAATAAATTTCTTGATAAGTTATTAAGATTCTGTTAAAATTAATAGTATAAATAAAAAGGATAATATTATTTGGAGGTTAATAATGAATAATCAGGAAAAAGAATTACAAAAACGAGTAGCCTGGCTCGAGAGCCGGTTGGACCAAACAGAATCAGAACTTTCTCATTTGAATAAACTTTTGATGGATTGCGGTTTTCCAGAAGGGTTACATACGCTCAAAGTGACGATCGAAGAGCTTCTCGAAGAAGCCAATAGGCAATATCCCTTTTCTCCAGAGGAGAATCCTCCACCTCAAACATTCGATCCTTTTGCATAATTAAAAAAGCGGGTAAAAACCCGCTTTTTTTACGCATAAAAAAAAGCATGAGGGAAAATCCCTCATGCTTTTGTGTTTGTAGTGAAAATTCCTTAAGCAGTTAATGCAGATTTAAATGCATTAAGTTTACTAGCAATGTATGTATAGTCAGGAGCTTTAGGGAAGATAGCAAGAGCAGTCTTCAGGCTTCCATTCTTAAGAATGCTAGCAGCTTCCATACTTGCAATTTTGTTCGTACCTTTCACTAACAAGTTATTCAACTGATTTTTTCCTTCTTCAGTAACAACTTTTCCAGTTGCTGTTTGGAAATTTTCAGCAATATGACTTGCAGTTATAGTAGACTCAATAGCAGGCTTGAAAAAGCTTGCAAGGTAAGAGCTAATGTTTCCTGCAGTTTCAGAAATAACTGGAGGAACGCCGTACGCGTATCCATAAAGAAGAGCAGCACTAATTAAAGCAGCAGTAGCAGCTTTTCCTTTGTTCTTCGCAGCAAAGCTTGCAGGAACAGTAATTCCCTTAGCAAGATTAGAAGCAAGTTTTTTTATTTTAGCTGAAAGTGTAGAATCAGAAGTTTTTTGTCTGTCTGCACGGATTACATTCGCAAGTTTATTCACATCGTTGCTCAAAACAGCGATTTGTGCTTGCTGGCCGATCAGTACAAAACCGATACCAACTGCAATAGCCGCAAGAGGAGACACTTTAACAGCTAAAGCTGTAAGTGCAGCTCCAACTCCGCCAATTACTGCAGCAGTAGCAGCATAAGGAGCGATGTGTGCAAGCTGAGAAAGAGCAAGAACGATTCCTCGAACTGCAAATCCAACTGCAAGTGCAATTGAGTTCTGGATAAGTGCTCCAGCAACTTCAACTTGAAGTAACTTAGCAACGAATCTTATAGGATAAAGTATTAAACTAGTAAGAGAGTGAGCTCCTTTACCAGCTTTCTGAGAAATATTTTCACCCTGAACAATCACTCTCTCATGAAAGTTTTTTAAACTGTTAACGAGTTTTTTTGCACCTTTTTTATTTGTTGAATCAGTCTCTTTGATTACAATAGGCGTAGCTTTGTATTCTTTCATCGCCTTGATAGAAGAATGAAGAACAGTTTCACCTTTTGTTTCCATTGTTTTGTTTGCATTGTTTGCACCAGTGCTAATTTTTTTGTAAAGACTGTCAACACCTTTGCGAACATCTGCAAAAACTTCTCTTTGTATGATAGGGCTGACTAGAATATTGCCAGCTTTTTTTATTCCGTTACCAGCAGCATTTGCAGCAGCATGAAGTTGTGCATTTGCAGCAGCAGCGGCGTTATTAAATTTGGTTGCTATAGAAACCATTTTTTCCTCCAAAATATTATTATTATTAATTCCGTTTAGTTATTATCTAAACAGCTTTTTTGCTGTGTAGTATTAGTATAATATAATATTAATGGATAATTAATCAAGTTTTTTGTTTCTAAATCTTTACTATTTCTTAATTTACGTTAAAATTAAAATTTTAATTACTAATAAAAGTTATCATTAAAAAATTTATTGTTATTTTTTTTGCATATGCGCAAAGTAAAAATATGGATAAAATTATTTTTAAACAGGCAGAACCCCTAAGATCGATTTTGATTTTTGGTCCACCTGGATCAGGGAAAGGGACTCTTAGTAAATTTTTGAGCAGTGCAGGAAATCATTATCACCTTTCTTCTGGAGATATTTTTCGGGGTCTTTCACCCGAATCGCCAGCAGGAAAAACTTTTCACAAATACGCTGGAGAGGGAAAACTGGTTCCTGATGAGGTGACAATCGAGGTCTGGAAACACTATGTCTGGGGGCTCATTGCAACGAATTGCTATTTCCCTCATGAGCAGTTTTTATTGCTCGACGGGGTTCCCAGAACGATACAGCAGGTCGAGCTGATTGCACCCCATGTCAATCTGATGCATATCATCAATCTGGAGATGCCCAATGTCGAGGGATTAGTTGGGCGGCTAAAGCGGCGGGCTATGATCGAAAGAAGAATGGATGATTTTGATGAAAAGATCTTGCGCACTAGAATGCAAGTCTATGAGAATGAGACAGTTAATGTTTTAGGGCAATATCCATCAGAGCTCATTTCATCTTTTAATGCAGATCAGCCACCTCTCGATGTCTTGCGAGATGTTCTGGTCAAGCTTTCTTATCTTTTGACCCACAGTAAGTTATAACTCTTCTAGGCACCCAAGAAGCACACCAGCGCAATGGTGCCAGCGCAATGTTTTTTATGTTGCGTTTTTTATTTTTCCACCATACTTCTAAATTGGTCGCCAGGTTGAAGTCTTCCTCTAAAATTTTAGCTGCTTTTTCGATTTCTTTTACCAAACGATAAAACATAAAAAGAGCAGTTCCAGCAAAAGCTGTGAGAATTTCAATAGGAGCAACTATATAAAGGAAATGAATTCCCTCAAAGGCGGCAACTATTAAGAGCCAGGGAATTAGGTGAAATATTTGGAATGCAGCAAAGGCGACTGCTTTGGCAATATTCCCTACGATTTTTTCGGAGATCGTTGTCCGGAAGGACTCTCCAATATGAAAAATGGAGAGAGGATATAGGATGTATCTCGTAAATCTCTCTGTCGCATTTTTCACCTCGTCAGACCACTGTGAGCTACTGATAAAAATTTGCTTATGGTACGTTGTGAAAGCCCCTGCAATATCAGCTAAAGTGGGAAGGCCCGTATCAAACCGGTTTTTTTCTTCTATGGGCAATTGCTGGAGTTTATCGATCACCTCTGCAACTTTCTGCATAGGCCATGAGACGATGTTTCCTACACCTGTTGCGATTTCTGCAAGTTCCTGATCGACACCCCTTTGGTTTTGCACTGAAAGCATTCTGCTTCTCCTTTTTTTTAAGCAATATAGAGATATTCCCATAAATATTCAAGAAATAAGTTATTTATTCTTAGCTAGTTAAATTTTTATATTAATTAATCGTTAAAATATATATAATAGACATATTAAAAAATGGATTTTCGTAATTATGTTTGAAAGAGTAGGTCAATTTTTTTCTCCACCAGTCCAGGCCCTCAAAAGGGCTGCTGGCTTAGGGTCTCCGATTCCCAGAGAGGTTTTGCAAAGAGCGCTTTTTGCAAATGGCCCAGTTGTGTCTATGGGGGATCCGCTCCTTTCGGGACATTCGATGGGAAGTGTAAGTATAGTCGGGGACTACAACTCTTTGTACCGTTCTACAAAAGATTTAGCGGCAAGCTTTATCACGCAGTATCCTGGGAGCTCATTCGATTGGATGAAAGATCTCTTTTCTTCGAAAGATATGATCATGGGCTACCAAACATTTGGAAGTGTGACGGGGATCAACTTCATCCTGGGACTTGTGAAAATGGTTCATGCCTCTTCTCAGATCGGATATGCAGATGCAATTGAAGATCGAAAGGGATCGGTCATGGGCCGTATTGGGATCCTAGAAAGTGCCTCTCTTGGGGGGGCAGGAGCGAGTTTTGGTACATTTCGAGTCTTATCAATCATCGATACGGTTAGAGAAATACAACCAGGGAGCTTGCTTGGGCGAGTGAGTTATGGCTTTGCGATGGCAGGTTTGAGCTTCTATTCACTATTTTTTGCGTTCTTATCCGTTACTTTTGGCATCCAGCTCTTCGAGGGATATAAACTCAAAAACAAATTGAATCGAGCTGAGGATTTTGTTGAGAAAATGGAAATTTTACAAAGGAAATTGCAGGTGCAGCCCGATAAAGTCTATGAGAAGCTCATGCAAAAGCATGGATCAGATGCTGCTGTCCGAAAAGTGCTCATTGATGAGGCATATGATGCTGGAAAAGAAAATTTACGCAAGGTCTTGAAAGAGCTCAATATCAAAGATGTCTCTGATGAGAAGCTCAAAAAGGTGATGCTAAGCGGTACGGGCATTGATGAAGAAAAACTCATGCAGACAGGTCTCAAGATGAAAGTGCAAAAGACCCAGCTCAAAAAGCAAGCAAAAATGGGGCGTATTTTGAATTCTGCAGGAGTGGAGGCAATGCAAAAATTGCAATCAGAGACGACTCTTGCAAAGCGTGTGAAACTAGGGGATAAGACTGCAATAGCAAATGCGAATAAACTCGTGAATGTGATCAAAGAGGCTAATCAGAAAAAGATCACAGAAGCTGCAGTTGTCATTAGTGTTCTTATTTTTGGAATTGTGACTTTAACTGCGGCCATGGTCTTTACTGGCGGTACTAGCTTATTAGTGTCTGATACCCTCATGCTCTTATTCACTATTGTTATGACGCTTGTGGATGGCTATTATTTGCTTCAGAGCTATCGGGAGGAACGTCCAGCTCCACATGATAAAAAAATGCTCTTATTGTCATCTGTCTTGGGACTTACTTCTCTTCTCATGATGATGGGACTTGGGGCTTCTGGTGTACTTTCTGTTGGGGTTGTTCC
>JAAKFC010000117.1 GCA_011065225.1 Chlamydiota bacterium | reverse complement strand
AGCTCAAATTGCCCCAGCGACCCTCCGATTGCTATAGCGGTGTCATTGCCCATGACTTGAGCAGCCACCATTGTCATTGCTTCACATTGCGTAGGGTTGATTTTGCCAGGCATGATCGAAGAACCAGGTTCATTGGCTGGCAGGGTGATTTCTCCAATGCCGCAGCGTGGACCGGATGCGAGCATTCGGATGTCATTGCCAATTTTCATGTACGAACAAGCAAGTCTTCGAAGCGCGCCACTCATTTCAACAACAGCATCATTTGCAGCTAGTGCTTCGAATTTATTGGGAGCTGAAGCAAAAAGAAAGCCGGTTAGCTCACTGATCACTTCTGCCACTCGATTGGCGTATTTGGGATCGGTATTGAGGCCTGTTCCAACAGCTGTTCCGCCAAGTGCAATTTCTGAGATGGCGGGAAGGGCTTTTTCGATTGCTTTGATCCCGTTTTCAATTTGCATCGCATAGCCAGAAAACTCTTGCCCAAGGGTGAGAGGGGTGGCATCCATGAGATGGGTGCGCCCGGTTTTGACAATGCTCATAAAGGCAGAGGCTTTTTCTTGCAGAGCCTTTAAAAGCATGCGCAAATGGGGAAGAAGCTCTTCATTTGCCATTTTTACTGCAGCGATGTGCATGGCTGTTGGGAAGGTGTCATTGGAGCTTTGGGATTTATTCACATCGTCATTGGGATGGATGGGATCTTTGCTTCCGAGTTTCCCATCCACTTTTTGGATGCACCAATTGCTGATCACCTCGTTGACATTCATGTTGGTTTGCGTGCCTGAACCGGTTTGCCAAACAACAAGAGGAAAATGCTCATCAAGCTCCCCTGCAATGATTGCATCACAAGCTCCAGCGATGAGATCTTTTTTTTCTTCGGGAAGAAGGCCCAACTCAGCGTTGATGATGGCAGCTGCTTTTTTGACATAGCCAAAAGCATGAATCACTGCAATGGGCATCACTTGCGAGCCGATGCGAAAATTTTCAATAGAGCGCTGCGTCTGAGCGCCATAGAGCTTATCACTCGGGACTTCTACATCTCCAAGCGAATCAGTTTCAATACGAGTACTCATATCTACCTTTTTAAAAAAAAAATCATTATAAGGCAATCATGGATCGATCCGAAGCAGAATGGAGAGAGCGGCTCACCAAAGAGCAATATAAGATCCTCAGAAAAAAAGGGACCGAAAAGGCTTTTTCAGGTGTCTATCATGACAACAAGAAAAAAGGAATCTATAGGTGCGCGGGATGTGGCCAAGAGGTCTTTCACTCCGAAGATAAATTCGATTCGGGAACGGGTTGGCCCAGTTTCACCAGAGCATACAATATCGAACATGAAAAAGATTACAAATTGCTCTATAAGCGGATTGAGGTGCATTGCAGTAAGTGCGGCGGACATTTGGGACATGTCTTTGATGATGGTCCAGAGCCTACGCACAAACGCTATTGCATCAACTCTGTGGCATTAAATTTTGAGGAAATGGATTGAAAATCACAAAACTCTTCCATCGCCATGACTTGAAAAAAGGGATTTTTCTCGTTATTTTAGCATGGCTCTGTTTTAGCACGCTCTACATGGTCGCAAAACTCATCGGGAATCAAACGACAGTTCCCACAATGCTCTTTTTTCGAAATGTCTTGGGTCTTGTCATTATCGCTCCTTTTCTCTTCAAAAAGTGGCGGAAAGCTCTCGAAGTAAAAAATCTTAAGATCGTTGTGGCCCGCTCACTTCTTGGACTTTTGAATCTCTTCTTTATTTTTCTTGCAGTGAAGAAGATCTCCCTTGTCAATACGACTCTTCTTAACAACAGTGCGCCTCTTTTTGTTCCTTTTGTTCTATGGTTTTGGCTGCGAGTCCCAATCAACCACAAAATGTGGCCTGCGATTGTAACAGGCTTCATTGGAATTGCCCTTATATTACAACCGGATAAGAGGATCTTCAATTTAGGAGCTGCCTATGCGCTTGCATCCGGGATTTTTCTCGCATTGAATCTCGTTATGATGCGCCTCACTTCGAAATCAGAAAATCTCATCTCTTTTTTGCTCTATTTTTTCCTCATTGGAGCTGTCGTCACCATTCCATTTGCCTTAGCTGACTGGAAAATAGAAAGCTTATTTACTCTCATTGCTCTTCTTTCTATTGGGCTTTTATCCTGTACCGGACAAGTACTTCTCTACTATGGAATGAAACAGGGCAAAGCGCACCAACTCGCACCTTTCACCTATTCCATGGTGATTTTCTCAGGAATTTATGAATGGCTCATTTGGGGCAAGGTTCCTGATCTGATTGCCTATATCGGAATAATCCTGATCATCGCTTCAGGCATTTGGATTGTGATCATCAGCCCTCCAGCTAAAGGATAGCTGAAAAGAAATCCTGCATAGAATGCCATGCCCGTTTTGCAGCAATTTCATTGTATACTATGCCTCCTTCTAGGTTATTCGCAGCGGGATTTGTGTAGGCATGTTTAGCATGTCCATAAATATGGACTTGCCAATCGAGCCTAGCTTCTGTCATCTCTTTTTGGACCCTTTTCAAATCCTCATCCGAGCACAAGGGATCTTCATTGCCATGTAAAATAAGAAGAGCGCCTTTTGCGTCAGGACTGATGGGAACCATTTTTGCTGTGTACCCTTCTTTCTCGGTACTATAGACTCCATGAAAACCGACTACTCCCTTGACATCAGCACCTGAGCGAAGAAGCTCATAAACGGCAAGCCCGCCAAAACAATATCCAATGGCTCCAATTCGGTTTGGATCTACTTTTGGGTGTGTTTTTACAAAATCCAATGCAGCTCGAATGCGATCTTGCAAAAGTTTTCGATTAAGCCAAAAGGGAAGCATTGTTTCAGGTGCTTCATCATTCGTGACACATTTGCCTTCGCCATAGATGTCTACAGCAAATCCTACATACCCAAGCCCAGCGATCTCTATTGCTTTTTGCCTAGCAAAGTCATCTTGTCCCCGCCAAGCGTGGGCAACAAGAATCACCGGCCTTTTTGCTTCCGCCTGTTCATCATAAGCGATAAAGCCCTGGCAAGGAGTTGTGTCATGAAAATAGGAAAGTTGTTCAGTAAACATATCTTCTTATTTTGCACAAATAAGGAAATTTTGATAAGTAATAAGTATGAGAAAAATTCCGCTCAATGCCATACCAGAGCCCTGGGAATACAATCCCTCTAAGTGGAGTCAGCGCCTTCGCATCGTTGCCGTTGCAGCTATTGCTGTATTCATTGCAATTTATATGGGCTTGTATCAGTGGGGACTGATCGATTCTGTCTGGGATCCTGTCTTTGGCAACCAATCCATGAAAGTGCTCGATTCCGATGTCTCACACAAGATCACAAGCTGGATACGCATTCCCGATTCGATTTTAGGTGCACTGGCCTATCTTGGTGATATCATTTTTGGACTTGCTGGCTCTACACGAAGATGGCATGATCGCCCTTGGATGGTGATTCTTTTTGGCCTCGATGTGATTCCTCTTGGCCTTGTCAGTGCCGCTCTTATTTTCATGCAGGGATTTGTCGTTGGATCTTGGTGTTTTTTATGCCTTGTGACTGGAGTGATTTCGCTGATTCTCGTTGTTCTCGCTTACGATGAAGTATGGTCCAGTGTTCTCTTTCTCTACCGCGTTTGGAAGCGAAGTCGCAATTTTTCTATTTTGTGGGATACTTTCTGGGGTAGGCCCAGTAAAATTGCCCATCAGGTGGGCACAGAAATGGCCCAAAGACGGGATTGGAGGTAAATATATGATGTGGGGAAGAGTTGTAGAATTCATGCTTGCCTGCTGGCTGTCGATCAGTCCCTTTATTTTCTCCTATAAGAAAGATGCCCTCTTTTTTTGGTTCAACGATCTCACCTGCAGCTCCCTCATCGCCCTTTTTGCTCTGGTGTCTTATTATAAACCCCTTCGCAAAATGCATCTTTGCAATTTGCTCATTGCCTGCTATCTCATTGCTTTGAGTTATTTTTTTCAGTCGAGCCCCCATTATGAACCCTTGCAAAATTACATGGTACTCGGCCTTCTTCTTCTAATGATCGCCCTCGTCCCATCAGAGGCTAGTCAGCCTCCCATCCCCTGGCGCGAATTTTATAAAAGGATTAAATGATCTTTTTAACTGTATCTATATTTTCAATATATAGATTCTCATCATCAAAGCCAATTACTTCACCTTCATTAGTTGACGACAAAATAGAAGAATAAGCAACAATTTTAGTTTTATTGAAACAATTTTTAATTTCTTGAATATAGTCTTTACATTGTCCAATTTTGCAAACTATTAGCTCCAATTCAGCAATTTCTGGTATGCCCAGATCTTCTTTCAGCATTTCAATGAATGCATCAGAACTCAAATCTGCAATTTGTTCTTCCTGTATATTCCCCTGAGCGACAACAATGAGTTTGCTTGAGGAAGTTAATCTAAGAGGATTGTCTGATTGTGTAGTAGCAAGATTAAGAAGCTCTTTCCTTTTTCCTGGATATTTTTTGGCAAAAGCATCCACCTTTTCTGTGATATCAGTATTAATTGACCAAATATGCCTATCCGTAGGATGGTATTTATTTCTTAAATTTTCTCCAACTTCAAAATTCCCTAATAATTCGTGTTGAATTGCTGCAGGATTTTTTTCGTCAAAAAAACCTGAATACACCTCTACAACCCTGACCTTATCGAAAAGGGCTGGATTAGAGCTAAATTTTTCAATTTTTCTTCTTTTAGCTCTTGAATTACTTACATTTAGATAATTAAGTTCTAACGATAAAAGCATACTATAATTATAGCATTTTTTAAATAACTTGTAAAGGTTTTTTTAAAAAACCTAAGTAATTAAGAATGAATTGCTTAGTTTCTAGAAGTAATTTTGCGGGTTTTTCGAGTCTTGATTTTTTTTGAGACGATTTTCTTCTTTTTACCACGAGCAGCTTTCTTCGAAGCTTTTCGCTTGCGCTTTTTCGGCTCAATGGCAAGCTGAAATCCAAGCGCGTCTAAAATCGCAAGAAGAGTTGAAAAGC
>JAAKFC010000116.1 GCA_011065225.1 Chlamydiota bacterium | reverse complement strand
TTAAAAGCTCTTCAGGCCGATCCTTCTGCCCAAGGTGTTGTTTCCCAAGCCAAATTAAAAGACCCCTGTCTCCTTGCATAGCCAGAGAAAACTGCTTTAATCGAATAGAGGAGGCATAGTTGCACTATCGCCATTTCTTGGGTTTGCAAACTATTCCCTTGTCATAGCATTTCCTGCAGCATTGACAGCGATCTATCTCACCTCAAAGCCAAGTCCATTTCGTCTACGCAGGGAAGAAGAGAACTAAAAAACTTGGCACAAAATACCAATATCCCCGTAAAATTTTCTTATAGATCATGGAAAAAAAGCCTCTAAATATCTTTCTGCTTACAGATCAGTTCATACAATCGTTTTGAGAGCATGAAAAAAAAGAATGACAGCTAGAAATATATTTGTATAATTTCGTCTAGCTTTACCAAAAAGTTTTGAGGAGGTAAGAAATGCAAATTTTTTTAACAATACTAGCTCTTTTTTTCTAAGCCATTTTTCCACTGGCTTCAGAGGCTAGTAACTATTCGACTGATCTTGACCCACAAAATAAAACAAAATTGTACTTCGAGACTGAGAACATTGCAATCGATGACAATGCCATTTTTGTAAATATTTCTGATGATTGGATAGAGACGAATGTCATTCGCAGGGACAAGCAAGGGCTTTATATATACGTTAAAGATGTGAGAGAAGGAGGAAGTAGAGTACAACCAAATCCCAAATATAAATGCCCCTATTGCCTTCGCCCGACTCCTCTTGGTGAAAGATGTGAAAGAGAGGATTGCCCAAAAAACCTATGGAAAAAGAAGGAAGAGAAAAATTCCTAAACACTCTTTCATGATATGAGGCTTATAAAAAAGAAGTACATTGTCTTTGGCATATTATCTATTGCATTTTTATCTTGGCAATATAGTCAGATGCGGAAAACCACAGTGCGATTCTTGGATCATCAAGGGACAGAACGTATTCTGTCCCTTCCTGAAAAAGATAAGAAGAGACTTTTTGATTTTATGGAGATCCTCTTCGCAGAAGATAATTTTGCCTATACTCTTCTAGGTTCAAAGCCGGTGTCTTGGGCAACCTACCACAACCCATTGCCCTTTACCGACTGGACGTGGGATTCCTTGAAAAGGCACTGTCGCAAATTACGAGCAGGATGGAAGACATGGGAAAAATACCGACATTTATTCCCTACAGCGAATTTTTGGGTAGAGCGACCCGAGTGCTACCCTGGATCAGTTTCCATTCTTTTAATCAACGAAGACCAATTTAATGCTGTTGTAAACAGCCACAAAAAAGATTTCCAAGAAATCCTCAATCGAGAAATAGTAGATGGTTTTCAGTTGCTAAGAGATGCGAAGAATCGCACTCTTATGCATGACGTATTAAAGGGGGATCAGGTTCTAATGGGGATTGTCCTTGGCTATGGAAGAGAGAATTCCTTGCTATTCTTAGAAAGCTGTAAAACGCTCATACCAGCAGAGCCTGTCTGGGGAGAAGACGACTGCGATGAGGGGCCTTTGGAGATTCCTTCGGAGATGACTCTTACTGAGTTTTATCTAACTCAATATTCCTGTCCAGTGTTTGCGGGAAATCCAAACTCTGAAGAGTCGTTAACACTGAAAAGCGACTATCTCAAAACCAAAGAAAAGGTTCTCCAATATTACCAAGGCAAAGATTTTTTAGAGGCTTCATTGAGCCTCATCGCTGGCTATCGCCCTGAAGAATAGTGTCCTCAACAAGATTTCATCATACAATTAGAACTAATTTCATTGGCCCCATCCTTTTCAGAAAAATTGGCAGAGCTCACAAAAAATGAAATAGATTCTCCTCTTCAGCGCAATTCCTTTCATGGTGAAGGAGAAGGAGCCTATTTCTACAACGGAGCCTGCTTTTTAGCGCTATTTTGTTCTGCAGAGAAAATTAATTGGGTCTCCACAGATTGGGCATTCCATAACAGATCTATCTTTGTAGTTAAGTTTAGCAAAAGCAGTGGCAGAATAACTACCAACAATCAAACAGCCAATGATCAACACTTTCTGAATTATCCTTCACCTTGCGTGAGTAATTCTAAGAAAAAAAGCATTCCTTTCCAGAAAAATTTTCAATTGCTTTTTTTAAAGTCGGATATTTATCATCAAAATCTAGAGGGCATCTAGAAATTTATTTCACTGTCAATACAGGCAACCCTTTTCTTTATGAGAAGCTCTTCAAGCTCCACAAACTCAATTTGAGTTTGCTCCATTGTCTGAAAGCTTAACTCTGAAATTTTTAGGAATGCCTTTAGGCCTTGGGAAGGAGGAAATGATTATTGCTTCTTGAAATCAAAGGCCATAATAACTTTTTTTGCTATATTCCTAATTTCTTGCCACTGCGGCAGCTGTATGAGTTTCTCAGTAGATTTTTCTGGAGAATACAAACCAGATTTATCCGTAAATTCTCTTAATTTTTGATGTAGTATCATTAATAATTTGTATTGATTCTCATTAATTCCAAAGTCTTTATATTTTTCTAAAATGGGGTCTCCATCATCAAAAAAATCACAAACAGTATCATCAATATCGTCACATTCTGGTCCCTCAGCTCTCACCCATACGCGTTCTTGATATTTTTCATCAGCAATACAACCTACGTTCTCAATAAAACTATTTAACCTTTGGTGCTTAACTGTAATATTTTCCATAATTAATTATTCCTCATCTCCCTATAAATATATTCCTCAAGAGGTATATGTGCTTCTTCAGATCTATTTGCAACTATGTTACCATGTTTATCAAATGATTTTCCATTTATTCTATGATTAACATAAGGCTTTTGTTGGCTTGGATTTTTGCTATGAGGTTTTCCTGGCATAATCCTTACATAAGTTCCTTCATCGTTGGGATGCACATACTTCATCCCTCCGGGTTTGTCTGAAAGCTTAACTCTATAATTTTTAGGAATTCCTTTAGGTCTTGGGAATGTACGGATACCAGTCTCATGAATGAGTTCTCTAATTTTGAATTCGGGCATATATTTACCTTGATGAAGGCGTAATGTTTCCCCAGCATTTTTAAATAGCTTTACAGATTCCTCCCATGCATGATTACTATAAAGTTTATCTAAAGCCTGTGTGACAGTCCTATCTAAAGTTCCGGCTTTTTCAAGCTCTGCAATTTCCTTGGCTGTGAACCCCAACTCTTCAGCGAGAACAGTTGTTTCTTTGCCTGTCTCCATGATTTTTTTAAATTTTGAAATATTTAGGCCCTTAGAGAAGTTTCCAGGAGGAGGCAATAATCCAAAGGTGAAGTCATTCATTGGATCATTTGCCTTGGCTTCTGGAGTATACTGACCAGCCTGCTCTGTAGAAAAAACTCGATCTATTGCCTTATGGCTTTTTGCAACAAAATTTTCATAGTTCTCCTTCGGGCTTCCGATAAAAGGGCTATCACCAGGAGAAAGCATATTCTCTGGAAGAATTTTTGAGCCGAGATTATTAATTTCTTGTCCTAATTGTGGAAGAACAGAAGCTATTTCAGAAATCCCTTCCAAAGTTTCATGAGCAAGCATGGAACTAAGTTCTCCTCTTTTATCTGAAGGGAGAGTATCCCATTGCTTTATTTCGATTATTCCTCAAGCAGACTCTTTTTTGCTTGCTGAAGAGCTTCTAAAGCATCCTCCAAAGAAAATTCCCAATATTTTGCATTAGAAGGGGAAAAAAATATTATAACAGGTTCTTTTTCTTCTTGGGAAATTTCAGCCCATTGATCATCGTCATAAAATACCTCTGCAAATACTTTTTCTTTACTTGTATCACTGGCAATTCTAAATGAAAATCTTTTTTTATTCATATCAATGCTCTATTTACTTGGGGTTATTGATGAACCAACGAGGCTCTAAAAAACCCATCATTTCGGTTCCATCGCCATTAAATCTTACTCCTCCTAGCTGCGGGGCCTCAATATCAATGACTGGACCATGCAGTTTGTGCGTATATTGGATTACTTTTTTTTCTGGATGGTTCAAAATGCTTTCTAGCACTTGTTGTCCATGTTGGTTGACTTGTGATGGGTTTCCAATAGGTTTTCGGAACACGCTTCCTTCTCTATAGCCATGTTTCATTGAACCTCTGCCTGCCTTCGTGAATCCAGCCCTGTCTGCAACTCTTCCCAAATTCGAAAACTCTTTAACATTTATAGCACCGTTGCTGTTAATCATTCCCGGTAATGGAATCATTCCAATAGCAAAATTATGCGAAAGATCATTTTCCATAGCTTCTGCAGTAAAAAGATCTGCCTGATCTGAGGAGAAGACTGTATCGATTGCTTTATGACCCTTTGCGACTAAGTTTTCATAGTTGTCTTTAGGATTTCCACTCAATTCATTATTTGGAGGAGTAAGATTTTCAGGTAAAAGCTTCGATCCCAAATCTTTGATTTCTTCGCAAAGCTGAGGTACAACCCCAACTAGCTCAGTAATTTCTTCATACGCTTGGTGAGCTAAGTGTGCTCCAAGTTCACGGGCTTTTTCACCAAAAGAAAGATCATTCCATTCCTGTGAAGGACTTGATTGCTGTGCAATTTGATCTTCTATCAAAAATTCCTTGAATTCATTGACCTGTTCAGTAATGACAGCTTTTACAGCTGGAGTTTCATTGGTTGCTTCTACAATATTGCGAGTATCGTCAAAAAGAAAAGAATCCGAGACTTCTGCTTGTGCTGGCTTGCTCTTTTCATCTTTACTAGATTTAGATGATGAAGCTGCACCAGCAGCTCCAGCCGCCGCCGCAGCTGCGGCGCCTGCAGAGGATATAGCTACTACTGCAACTACTACCGTGGCAGTAGCCACAACAATAACGGCTCCAATAATGATTTCTTTTTTGTGTTTCTTGATGAATTTTTTTGTTTTTTTCCATTTCTTACTCAGCTTACTTTTGCAAAGGAGAATATCTGCTTCACCATTACCGACTGCTGGGATAATTGCATATTCATCTTCATCCAGATCAGTAAATGCATAATCATCACCTGCAAGGAGCTCCTCAATATCATTTCTGAGTTCAAGAGC